>CAMBRJ010000417.1 GCA_945870175.1 Gemmatimonas phototrophica | reverse complement strand
GCCCATCCCCGTCGGTCCAGCCCCGAGCATCAGCGTGCGATACACCGTTCCCGCGCGCAGATCGAAGATCGTGAGCCATCCGTCGGTCATGTTCTCGTGTGCGCCCATGCCATGCATCTCGTGTCCGCTCTGTCCGGGAGCCGCGGCGCCGGTATTCTGACTGACCACGAACGCGTACCGCCCGTCGCGCCGCAGCAGCATGCTGTACGGCTGCGCCAGACGCCCCGCCAGCGTACGCACCACCGTGCCCGACGCCAGGTCCACGTCAGCGATCGCGTTCTTCGTGAGCAGCGTAACGAGCATGCGCTTGCCGTCGGGGGTGAAGCGTGGTTCCCAGGGTTTGCCGTCGAGCGCGATCTCGCGCACCGGCTGGAGTGGCGGCGGCTGACGCAGGTCGAACACCAGCAGTGAATTCGACAGCTCACCCGCCGACACCATCGTGTTCCCGTCGGGGCTGAGCGCGAAGGTCACGAGCGAACGCGGGATACCGGGAATCACCGACAGCGTGACGCGGCCGGTCGCGGTTTCCACCGACGCAATGCGGTTCTCCGCCAGCGATGCGGCATGCACGAAGCGGCCATTACGGGTCGCGGCCAGCGCATGCGGCCGCGGCATCACGATTTCCTGCTCATCCACCAGCGTGAACGCAGAGCGCTGAATCACCCCCAGTGACTTGGGCGGATTCACCGCCGTCATCGACCGCCCCACATACAGCGAGTCATGCACCGGGTCGAGCGACAGCAGCCCCGGCGTCTCCATCTTGACCTGCGCCAGCAGCCGGTTGGCGCGGTCGAACTTGAGCACGCGGCCATCGCCGATCAGCGAGACATACCAATACGCGCCGTTGTCTTCCACCGCGACGTGATGCGGCTTCGCATTGGCCGAAAAACCCAGTGTGCGCAGATCGAGCACGGTGTCGATCGCCAGACGCGCCTGATCGACCACCGTGATCGATGCGCCCGCCTGATTCACGATGTACAGCTTCTCGCCCGCGCCAGTCCCCGCATCGGAGCCCGAGCGCTGCGCGATGCCCCCGCTGGCGGTGACGCTCCACGCCACCGCCAGCCCGAGCACGCGACGCACTGCACGCATCAGGGAATCACTTTGCGCGACATATCGCGCACGAAGAAGACGCCTTCGCCGATGCTCGTGACGACGATCGCACCGCTCTTGAAGTACGGGTATACGCTCCACGCGCCGTCGAAGCTCGGCGTGCCGTCGTCGCCTGGGTGCGTATCCATGAAGCCGACTTCTTTCGGATTGCGCGGATCGCTCACGTCGAGGATACGCAGCCCCGACGTGTAGTTCGCCTGGTACATGCGGTCGCCCTTCACGTACAGGTTGTGGTCGATCGCCTTCGACGTGCCGACGTGTTCCTTCACCAGAATCGGATCGGACAGGTCGGCGAGATCCCACACCAAGGTGCGCGTGCCCTTCGCCGCTTCGCCCTTGCCCGTCGATTCGTCGCCTTCGTCGTTCAGGTACAGGAAGCGATGATCGTCGGTGAACCACGCCTGGTGCGCGTAGGCCACGTTCGGGTAGCTGGCGCGGGAGATGGCGACCGGGTTCTTCTTGTCGGTGAGATCGGCGATGCTGATCGCGTTCTCGTTGGAGCCGACACAGATCTCCTTGCCCGCGTACTTCTTGTCGGGACCGTGGTACGTCACGCACTGTGCATCATGCGAGTAGCCGGTGCCGGCGGAGCCCGTCTTCGGATCACCGAAGCAACCGGCGAACTTGGGCTTCTTGGGCGTGCGCACGTCGATCATGTGGTAGCCACCGCCACACGTTTCGCCACCGCCCGAGTTGCCGACCGTGTACATGAAGCCGGTCTCTTCGTTGGCGACGATGTTGTGCGCACTGTTGATGCGATCGTACGTGACGTCCGGCTTGAATACTTCGGGGGTCTTCACCGCGCGCAGCCGCGTCATGTCGAACACCTGCATGCCATGCTCGGCCGCGTTGTCGGACACGATGAACACATGATCCTTGTACACCTTCATGTCGCGCCACGACGACGACGGCGAACCCTTGGTCTTCGGCAAGTCGCCGAGGTACCTCGGGTTCACGGGGTCGGTCACGTCGACGAACGACGTCCCATCGGTACGGCCCAGAATTGCGATCTCGCGCTTGGTGACCGGATCGGTCCAGCCCCAGTTGTCGTTCATCCTGGTGCCGCGCTTGCCGCCGATCGCCGTGATGGGCAGGAACGACATCAGTCCCGTGCTGCCGCATTCGAAGGCGCCGGCTTTGCCATCGGTGCCGCACTGCACTTCCTTGCCCTTCACCGCGCTGTACGTCTTGGTCGGCGCGGCGGGGAAGAACACGCCCTTCGAGCTCCACGCACCCGCGGCACTGCGCTCCAGAAACATCACGCTGCCGGCCGCACCGGCGTCGTTCGGCATGCCGACCACGGCAGAATTGCCCGCCACCGCGACGGCAGAGCCGAAGGCCGCACCCGGCTCGATGTCCGGCGTGGTGAGCTGGTTCATCGACCACACCCCGTCGGCATTCTGTCGCAGGCGCTGGATCGCGCCGGTGTTCCGATCGGCATTGGGCGCCGACAGCCAGAGCTCGTTGCCAGCGCGGACGATCGCCGTGCCAAGTCGAGCCGGGCCGAAGGTGAACTGCGTGAACGACTGCCGTTCGCGCCAGATCTCGGCGATGTCGCTGTAATCAAAAATCGTGACCAGGCCGGCGGCCGCATTGCCACCCATGCCCGCGACCGGCAGTGCGCCCGGCGCGCCGACCACGAGGCGCGTGCCGCTCAGCTGCACCGAGTGGCCGAAGCGCGCGTTTTCGGCCCCGCGGGCCGACACCACCAGCGCTTCCTGCTTCCAGCTACCATCGCCCTGTCGGCGATAGACGTACACACCGCCTCGGCGCGTTGCCCGCGCCGGTGTTCCGACGGCCATGCGATCACCGTCGATCGTGATCGAGGTCCCGTAGGCATCGTTCACCTCGGTGCCGTCACCCGTCATGCGCCCGGTCGCTTCGTAGGCGCCGCTGGCCGACTTGCGGAACACGTGCACCGCCCCGGCGCCTTCGCCCGGTGCGCCGATGTACACGCGATCACCCTCGAACGTGATCGCGCTGCCGAAGGCGGCGCGCACCGTCCGCGTCGGTGCCTGGAGCAGTCCGCTGTGCGTCCATGCGCCAGACGCGGTCCGGCGGTATACGTGCACCGAGCCGCGTGCGCTGTCGGTGACTGTGCCGCTCTGATAGACCAGCAGGGAGGTGCCGTCGGTGGCGAGTACCGCACCGAAGCCGTCGTTCGGTGCGGTCGTTGGCGCGGTCAGCTTGCCCGACGAGCGCCAC
>CAMBRJ010000416.1 GCA_945870175.1 Gemmatimonas phototrophica | reverse complement strand
GTGTCGACCAGCAGCGTGTCGGCGCGACGGACGTCCAGCATCGCCAAGAGCCGTGCGTCGTGTCGGAGTCCACGCGCGGACATCGGCGCGACGCCGGTCCCCCTCGGGCCACTCGCGTTGGCGCGGATGCACCCGACACCGGTCTGGCTGACACTGATCAGGGCGATGGCAATCAGCCGCCGCCGGAGCGCGCGATCAGCGACCATCGTCGGCCGGCAGGACTGCCGCCTCGAGTACAGCGCGCACGTCCTGCGGCATCGCCGCGAGGCGCCCGGTCATGTCGATGGAGACCAGCGCGGTGGTCGCCGAGACAAGGAGGGTGTCGGTGTCGGCGCGCACGACGCGGTAGGCGAAGGCAAGCCGGCGCGACCCGATCGCGGTGAGTCGCGTGTGCACGCGAATCGGATCGTCGTACCGCGCGGCTGCGTGAAAGCGCATCGTCACATCGGAGACCGCGAGGCGAACGCCTTCGCGTTCCAGCTCGGCATAGGATTTCCCCAGTGCACGAATGAAGTCGGTACGACCGAGTTCGCACCACACCAGATAATTCGCGTGATAGACGACGCCCATCTGGTCGGTCTCCGCGTAGCGCACGCGCAGTTCGGAAATGGTTTCGGACACCATGGCAGGCATGAGAGACACCGGCGCGAGCGGACGGATTGAGGAACAGGGAAGATGGCCCTGCCCCGCACGGGCGCCAAGCGGCCGCCCGGTGCGTTTGTGGCGCCGCCCCAGAACGGTTAGACTGCCACTGTGCTCCATACACCGACTCTGGTCATCGGCGACGCACACCTTGGCGTGGCCTCAAAGGACGCCGAGCGTGCCCTGCTGCGGTTGCTGCGCGACGTGCCTGCGCGCGCCCGTTCGCTGGTGATCATGGGCGACCTTTTCGATTTCTGGTTCGCTTGGCGCCATGCCATGCCGCGCACCGGGTTTCGCGTGTTGGCGGCGCTGGCCGACCTCCACGATGCGGGCATCCCCGTGCTGTGGATCGGCGGGAATCATGATTGCTGGGGCGGCGAGGCGCTTATGGCCGAAACGGGAGCTCAGTATACCCTGCGCCCCTGGACCGGACCGATTGGGCCCTGGCAGGCCGAACTCGTCCACGGGGACGGGCTCCGCGAGGTTGAGGACGCCCCGTATCGCCGACTCCGTCGCGTGTTGCGCCATCCCTTGGCGATCCGGGCCTTCGGCCTGCTGCATCCCAACGTGGCATCGCGCGTGGCGCTGGCCTCCTCGCACACGAGCCGTGTGCGGCGAGCGGGCGACGAGGGGCGAGGACTCCTCGCGGTTGGCACGCGGTCGCTGTCTGCGGCCGGGGGACCGACTCTGGTCATTCACGGCCACTCGCACGTCCCCTTGTTGCGTCGCGCAGGGGGCGGATGGTATGCCAACGCCGGCGCGTGGTATCTCGATCAACAGTACTTGTTGATTGAGAGTGAGCGTATCTCCCTGCGGGCGTGGCGCGATTCAGGTGAAGACGTGGTACTCCACAGCGGCGATCGGAACGTCAAGGAAGCGTCCGCCGAGCTCGAGGAAGTGCCGCGGCGCGTCTGACGCGACGAAGCGGTGTGGCGATGCCAGCATCGGGGTCAGAAGCGAATGGTGGCGGCGAACACCGCACCCGACGGGCGCGGATAGGCCGACAACTCCACCGGCACGTCCCATAACTGCGCCGAGACAAACGCGTCCGCGCCAGCGAAGAGATGATTGAAGGCGACGACGGCCATCCAGTCTTCGACGTGCAAGCGCCGCGTTCTTACCAGGTCACGTGTGAATCCATTGGTGAAGACGCCATTCTTGATGACCGAATCACCGGCGACGAGATACTGGTTCGGCAGGGTGTCGATCTGGTACCGACGGGCTTCTCGCAGATCCATTTGACTGCGGCGCATCATCACGATCGCGGCGAGCTCGATACTGGCAAAGAGGGCGCCAGACGTGCCGTGATCGAGCCGCGCCTGCCCGAGTCCCGGCAGTAACGATGAGTACATGAACGCGCGTTTCGGCGTGAGCGGCGGGGTGAAGCGGCCACGCTGCGTGAGCGGCGCCAACGAGGGAGCCCCCGTCGTGGCCGGCTTCGCCACCGCTTTCGGAACCTGCTTCGCCGACACCGAGTCGCGCTGCTGCGCTGCCAGTGGGACGCCGACCGGCGCCACCAGAGCCACCACCAACAGCGCGCGCGGAATCAGACGAAGCATGTCTCTGATACTCCTCAGCGCGCCGGGAGAGCCGCGACGAGTTCGATCTCGACGCTCACGTTGCGTGGAAGCCCAGCTACCGCCACGGTGGAGCGCGCCGGACGAGCGTCCTGGAGCACCCGTGCGTAGACGGTATTCATCGCAACGAAGTCGTCCATGGTTTTTAGGAAGACCGTGGTTTTCACGACGTCGTTCCAGGTCACGCCGGCTTCGTTCAGCACGGCCGTGAGGTTGGACAGCACACGCTCGGTTTGCGCGGTGACGTCGCCAGGCTCGATTTCCATGGAGACCGGATCGAGCGGGATCTGGCCGGCCGTAAACAGAAACCCATGAGCGCGAACAGCCTGTGCGTACGGGCCGATCGCCTTCGGGGCATGGTCAGTGTGCAGCGTCTCGATGGACATGTTGGTGATGCGCGGAAGGGTGATCAGAAATGCGGGCGGGATGACAACGTGGACACGGCGGCTACCACCGCGTCCGGCAGATCGAACAGCTCTTTGGCATTGCGCAGCGTCTGCCAGCCGAGATCGTCGGCATCCTGCCCGCGAACGACGGCCAATCGGGCCAGTGTGAGACTCACGAATGCCGACTCGTTGCGCTTCCCACGATGCGGCACTGGTGCAAGATAGGGCGCGTCGGACTCCACGAGGAGGCGGTCGTCCGGCACCATTCGCAGCAGGGCTTCGTCGGTCCAGCTCTTGAACGTGATAATGCCGCTGAACGAGACGTACCAGCCGACGGCGAGGGCTGCCTCAGCGAGCGCGGCCGATCCGGTGTAGCAGTGGAGTACGCCACGCACATGCGCGGCCTCGGCTCGCTTCAGGAAGTCGAAAGTATCCGGCTCCGCCTCGCGCGTATGCAGCACGATCGGCTTGCCGAGTTCCGCCGCAAGCGCGAGCTGCGCGTCGAGGGCATGGAGCTGCCGGTCTCGCGGCGCATGATCGTAGTGGGTGTCGAGGCCGCACTCGCCGACGGCTACCGCGCCGTTCGCGACCGACTCGCGAATGGCCGGCGGATCGGTGTCGTCATCCCACGAGGCGGCATCATGGGGATGGACGCCGGCGGTAAAGAACACGAAGCCCGCGTGTCGCTCAGCGAGGCGTCTGGCGCGAAGCGCGGTGGCCGAGGACT
>CAMBRJ010000415.1 GCA_945870175.1 Gemmatimonas phototrophica | reverse complement strand
TCTTCCCGCAGGCAACGCTGCTTATCGGCAAAGGCGACTGGGATGCGCTCAACGATCCGAAACTCGCTGCCACCACCACCCCCGCGAATTTCGCGCCGTGGATGAGTGGCGGCAGTAAAGCCGAGTCGCTGGCGGCCGACAAGGACGTGTTCGGAGACGGCTCCGTGATGATCCTCAACATGCCGGGACACACACCCGGTCATCACAGTCTGCTCGTGAAGCTGCGCGACATGGGGCCCGTGCTCATCACCGGTGATCTGTCGCACTTCCGTGAGAACTACGAGAGCAACGGGGTGCCCACCTTCAACACGGATCGCGCGGCCTCGCTGGCGAGTATCGATCGCTTCAAGCTGATCGCGAAGAATCTCAAGGCCACGGTGATCATTCAACATGATCACCGGGACGTGACGAAACTGCCCGCGTTTCCGGCGGCGGCAAAGTAGCGCAAGCCTCGCTAGGTTGCCCCGCCACCATGGGAACCGCGGTGCTCACGGTCCAGTCGGATCCTCAACGCGGCGCTCGCCCTATCTCCGCCGCGAAATTTCGTACCACGACCAACTGCGGGAAGCGCGTCTCGCGCACGAATACGACGGTGCCATCGGGGCCGACGTCGAACGATGCGTGCACGCCAGTGTCCCTGATCTCGTCCGCGAGCAATTCTTGCGTACTGCCCACTTTCACGCCGGCGGTGAGATCGACCGTGGTGGCGACCAGGCCGGTCGGCGTGTAGTAGTAGAGGCTCCGGCCGTCGCGCGCCCATACCGGTGAGGTGCCGCCAGCGCGGTCGATGCGCACCTGAGCACCGGGGCCGGGGAATGGCGCGATGTACACGTGTTGATCACTGCTGGCGTTCATGGCGATCCATCGTCCATCGGGCGAGAATCGGGCACTGGTTAGAGACCCGCCATCCCTCGCTAGGTGTGGCAACGCGCGCAGCGTGGTGTCACCGCGTGTCCACCAGCGCAATCCTTGCCCGTTTTCTTCCGCGTCGTCCTGCACACGGCCAAGTAGCGTGCTCCCGTCGCGCGCCATGGCCACCTCGTACACGGGCTGCCTCCCCGGCAAGAGCACGGTGTCGGCACCGCTGCCATCGGCCGAGCGTAACACCGCGCTCCGCAACGAGTCGGTGATCGACCGGAAGAGGATACTCCGACCGTCGGGGGTCCATTCGGCACGATCGCGTCCTGCCGATGGGTCTTGTCCCGCCAGCCGCGTGAACAATCCGTTGGACCGGTCGAGAAGGCCGAGCGTGCCGCGACGGGTGGCACTGTCACTCACGGTCACCACGAGGCGACGCGCGTCGGGTGAGAAACGTGGATGCTCGAAAGCCAGTGTATCCGGTAATGCCGATGAGAGTCGGCCCTGCGGATCGCGATACATCAGCAGCCCAGCGGAACTTTCACTCACGTACACCAGGTCGCCCGTGTGGGACATAGCCGCTAAGCCCAGTCCGAAGCCAACCACGTTCATTTTCACGCCGCCGCCCATCCGCTCGCCCGGTCCCGTCACGGTGAGGGAGCGCGCGTTGAAGGGTGCTGCGAACAGGTCGCCGGTGCGATTCAGGTAGACCAAATGGCTACGGGCGACCCCGAGCACCATGTACGCGTTGGTTTCCGTGTCGGTGATCGTTCCATCGACGAGGGACAGGGCGAGCACGCGCACCGAGTCGCCCGTGCGTTGGTTGGCCGCGAAGAGCACGACGTTGGACTCTCTCAGCGCCACAGGCCATCGGGCCACTGCGCCCGCCGGCGCTGCAGCGAGCATGCGATGCCCCCCGCCCGCTTCCTGCACCACGAACAGCGAGTCGGACTGCACGCCGCACACTATCTCGCCGCGAGATGTCCACGCAATGCCCTGCGGCTGCGCCGGCAGCGTGGCGAGGCGGATCGGATTGCCGCCCGTCACGGCAATTTTCAAGAGCTGGCGGTTCACCGCGAACGCGATCCAACGACCATCCGGGGAGAACGCCGGATCGCTCGCGTTGGCGGTCCCCGGAAGGGGCGTCATGGCCAACTGATCGAGTTGGCGCACGTAGAGCTGACTTTCCGTGCTGGTGTCGGATCGCCGCATCACCAGCGTGAGGCCATCGGGGGAGAGCGCCAACAGCGTACTCTGCAGTGACCAGCGTTCCTTGCCATCGATGGTGAAGCGCGTCACCACGTCGGAGGGCGATGCCCCGTGATCACTGCCTCGCGCCAGCATCCAGGTGGTGACGGCGGTAAGCGCGACCGCGCCCACCAACAGAGCCGCGGTGGTACGCGTTCGGACACCGCGCGCCGGCGACGCGATCGTGCCGCTGGGGTGCGCGCCGCTGGTCGTGGCCAGTGCACTCGCAAACTCGGTCGCACTCGCCTGTCGATCGGCTGGAAGTTTCGCCAGCGCCGTGAGCACGGCCTGCTCCACGTGACTCGGAATGGTATTGCGCACGCGCGACGGCGGCTCGGCCTCGCTCGACAACACGCGCGCCACAATCGCTTGCACACTCGCGCCCGTGAACGGCGGCGCGCCGGTGAGCATCTCGTACGCTACCGTGCCGAGGGCGTAGATGTCACTGCGTGCATCGATGGCGCGTTCACCCATCGCCTGCTCAGGGCTCATGTACTGCGGCGTGCCGAGACTTAACCCCGTTTGCGTCATGCGCGCACCGGCGGCACTTTGTACGGCGAGGGCGATGCCGAAATCAGCCACGAGCGCTGAGCCGTCGTGCAGGAGAATGTTCTCCGGCTTGATGTCGCGATGCACCACGCCTTGGCGATGCGCGTAATCGAGCGCACTTGCGACTTCGCGGGCGATGCGCACCGCGTCGGCGATGGGCAGTTGCCGTTCACGCTCCAATCGCGCGCGCAGCGTTTCGCCGGTGACGAGCGGCATCACGTAGTACAGCAAGCCGTCGGCCTCGCCGCTGTCGAGCAGCGGCAGAATGTGCGGATGCTGCAGGCGCGCCGTGGTGCGGATCTCGCTTAAGAATCGTTCGCCACCGAGTACCACGCCGAGGTCGGGGTGCAGCAGCTTGATGGCGACATCACGATCGTGTTTGAGATCGTGCGCGAGGTACACGGTGGCCATCCCGCCGGCGCCGAGTTCACGGATAACGCGATAGCGGTCAGCGATGGCGGCGGTGAGACGGCTTAGGGGAAAGGTCATTATGCGGGAATGTAGTGCTGAAGGGATGTCGTTGGGGGAGTGAACAGGGGCCCGAGATGGACAAGCGCCGGGATCGGCCGACGCGGGCGCCCTACGCGGTCGAACAGCTGAAGGCTATCCGCGCCAGCCGCCAACATGCATGATTGCCATCGCGATGCCTGTCCCGCCTGTCTGCCGATCCTCACGCCCG
>CAMBRJ010000414.1 GCA_945870175.1 Gemmatimonas phototrophica | reverse complement strand
CCCGCCGCGACCTGATCGCCCGCAGTGCCTTCGGCGCCCTGCCCCTGCTCGGCCTGCCCACAGCCGACCCTTCGGCCGACCTCACGGCGCAACCGCCCCGCACCGCCCGCCCGCCGCGCACCCGCGACTATGTCGTGGAGGCTTCCGCCGCCCTCGTGTACCGCAACGGGGCGCCGCAGGTCATCCAGAACGCCTCCGTCCGCGTACGCGACAACGAGATCGTGGAGGTGCGCGAGGGACGCATTCCGGGCACCGTGGCCCGCATCAACGCCACCGGCCAACTACTGCTCCCCGGCCTCATCTCGGGACACACCCACGCCGCTTCGGGCAGTCCCACGCGCGGGCTCATTGAAGGCGGGCGGTCGTATCAGCGCCCCATCGAACTCCTCGAGGCCCTCCCCGACGACCTCCTCGACGACATCACCGCGTACAACGTGGCCGAGCTGCTGCGCTCCGGGTGCACGACGCACGTCGAGATGAGCCTCAGTCTCAAGCAGGCGCAGAGCTACGTGCGCGTGGCGCGCCGCTGGCATGTGCGCGGCTTTCCCGGCGGCATGGTGCCCGGTACCGCGCGTCTCTTCCCCATCTGGCGCCGCAGCAACGACGCGGTGCTCACGGCGAGTGTGCCCGACACGATGGCCGAGATCGAGGCCAACCGCGTGTTCGCGCTGGCGGTGAATGGCGCGGAGGACGGACTGATCCGCCCCATGATGACGCCGCACGCCACCGACACGCACACCCCCGACACCATGCGCGCCGTCATCGCCGCCGCGCGTGCGCTCGGCAACGGTATCCATACGCATCTCGCGCAGGGCGCTGCCGAAGCGCGGGTGACGCAGCGGCTGTACGGGCAATCGCCCGCGCAGTGGCTGGAATCACTCGGCGCCTTCGACGGGCCGTTCTTCGGCGCGCACATGACCGGCGCCACCGCCGCCGACTGGGCCGTGATGAAGCAGCACGGCGGGGTGTACGCCCACTGTCCGTCGGGGGGCGGCGCCGGCAACTCCAGTGGCTCGCAACCGTACCCCGAGGCGCTCGCCGCCGGCGTGCGCACCAACGTCGGCATCGACACGCACTCCAACGACTACATCGAGAACCTCAAGCTCGCCGTGATCTGCGGGCGGGCGCGGGCGCGCCTGCTGAACGGCGCCACCGGCAGCACGCTGCCGCTGCCGAGTGTGCAGCAGGCCGTGTATGGCGCCACGCATGTCGCCGCCGACGGGCTCCGTCGCCCCGATCTCGGGCGCATTGCGGTTGGTGCCAAGGCCGATCTGTGCACCATCGACGTGAGCGGCCTGCTGGTGGGGAGCGGCGCCGTGGGCCCCGAGCCGCTCAACAACCTGCTCTACGCCAGCGGGCTCGCCGTGCGGCATGTGATCACGCAGGGGTACGTGCAACTCTACGACGGGCACCTCGTGGTCGACGACGAAGCGCGCATCGCGCAGCGCGGTGCCGCCGCGGTGCGGCAGATCTGGGCCCAGCTCACGGGTGAAGGGTGGTTCAAGGGATAGTCTGATCCTTCCGCATCCCGCGTCGGCACGGTATAACGGGAACGTCCCCACGTCCTCACACTCTGCCCAGTGCCCATGCGCTCCGCCTGCTCACCCCGCGCCCTTGTCGGCGCCCTCCTGCTGTTCGCACCCGTCGTGCCGGCTACGGCCTTCGCGCAGGCAAAGAAGCCGGTCGCCGCGTCAGCACCCGATTCCACCGCCCTCTCCCGCCTCAAAGCCGAGCGCGACGAAGACCCCAATCCGGCCCCGGCCCGCAAGGAAGGCGAGGGTCCGTTCCAGCGCCTCATCATCCGCGGCGTCAATGTGATCGACGGCTACGGCAGCGCGCCGCGCGGCCCGGTGGATGTGATCGTGGAAGGGAATCGCATCGCGCAGATTGTGAGCGTGGGCTACCCGCACGTGAAGATCGACGAGTCGAAGCGCCCCAAGGGTGCCACCAAGGAGATCGACGCCAACGGCATGTATCTCATGCCAGGCCTGGTGGACCTGCACGTGCATCAGGGCACGCAGCAGAAGGCGCCCGATAGCGAGTATTACAACAAGCTGTGGCTCGCCAACGGCATCACCACGGTACGCGGCGTACCGTTCGCCAGCTTCGACTACTCCATCAAGGAGCAGGCGCGCAGCGCGAAAAACGAAATCGCCGCGCCGCGGTACTCGGTATACCAGCGCCCCGGTAGCGGCTGGGGTCGCGGTGTGCCGCGCACGCCCGCCGTGGCGCGCGAATGGGTGCGCTGGGCCAAAGCCAATGGGGCCGACGGCCTGAAAGTGGGTGCCGAACGCGCCGACATCATGGCCGCCCTGCTCGACGAAGCGAAGAAGCTCGGACTCGGCACCACCGCCCACCTCCAGCAGGGCGGCGTAGGCCAGATGAACGCCGACATGGCCACCAAACTCGGTCTCGAAACCGTGACGCACTTCTACGGCATCTTCGAGTCGATGTACGAGTCGAATCAGATCCAGCCGTGGCCGATCGAATCGAATCTGCAGGACGAACAGACGCGCTTCGCGCAGGTCGCACGGCAGTGGAGCCTGGTGAAGCCGGGGAGCGAGAAGTGGAAGCGCTTCCTGCAAAATCTCAAAGACCGCGACGTCACGCTCGACCCCACCATGACCACGTACCTCACGGGGCGTGACGTGATGAAGCGCATGAACGCGCCGTGGCACGCCAAGTACACGCTGCCCACGCAGATGGCGTTCTACGTGCCGAGTCGCACCAATCACGGCGCGTACTTCTACAACTGGACCACCGAAGACGAAGTGGCGTGGCGCAACTTCTATCACGTGTGGATGCAGTTCCTGAACGACTACAAGAACATGGGCGGCCGCGTCACGGCCAGCTCCGACGCCGGCTTCATCTACAACACGCCGGGCTTCTCCACCATCGAAGAACTGGAGCTGCTGCAGGAAGCGGGATTCACCCCGGGCGAAGCGATTCGCGCCGGCACGCTGCACGCCGCCGAAACGCTCTTCAAGCCGATGGGCAAGCCGATCGAGTTCGGCGTAGTGGAGCCGGGCATGCTCGCCGATCTGGTTATCGTCGACGCCAACCCGTTCGCCAATCTCAAGGTGCTGTACGGCACGGGCTGGTTCCGCCTGAACGACAACACGGGCAAGGTGGAACAGTACGGCGGCGTGAAGTACACGATCAAGGACGGCATCGTGTACGACGCGAAGCAGTTGCTGGCCGACATCGAGAAGATGGGCGACGCGCAGCGGCGGGCCGGCAAGTAAGCGCGCGGGCTGGTTCCACGGCACAGTCGAGTTCCTGAAAAACCAGAACACGGAGACCGCGGAAGCGCACCGAAACAACACCGATAAGATGAACA
>CAMBRJ010000413.1 GCA_945870175.1 Gemmatimonas phototrophica | reverse complement strand
TCTCGCCGCGCTCGGTACGTTGACCGACCGGGTGCCGCCGGTACCGTGGTCGCAGATCCGGTCGGCGCTGCAGCAGGCGTGGCACGCCGATCCCGACCGCGTCGTCGACCAGCTCGACCCGGTGCCGCTGGCCGCGGGCTCACTGGGTCAGGTGCACCGCGCCCGCTATCAGGGGCGCGACGTGGTGGTGAAGGTGCTCCGTCCGAATGTGGAAGCGGTGGTGGTGCGCGACGTCCGCCTGGCGCGCGCGATCGTGAACGCCGTGTATGCGCGTTTTCCGCATCACCATGTGCTGGGCTTTCGCGTGGTGCTCGACGAGTTCGATCGGCATGTGCGCGAGGAAATGGACTTCGAGCGCGAAGCGATGCAGTGCATGCGGATGCGCGAGCGCTTTTTCGATGAGCCGCGCCTGCGCATCCCGCGGGTGGAGACCGCGCTCACCCGACGCGACGTGTTGGTGCTCGAATTCATGGAAGGCACGCGCATCGATGCCTTGGATGCCGAGATTGCGCGCGGACTCGTGTCACCGCGAGCCCTCGTGGAAACGCTGATCGAGAGCTATGCCCTGATGATGCTGCGCGATGGCGTGTTTCACGCCGATCCCCACCCCGGCAACCTGCTGGTCGACGCGAAGGGCCGCATTGTGCTGCTCGACTTCGGCATGGTGATCGACGTCGGCGTCCCCGTACGCAAAGCGCTGTTCGACACGATCATCGCGGCCATTCGCCGGGATCCCGACGCCACCACCGATGGCTTCTTTGCCTTGGGCATGGTGGCGCCAGGGACCACGCGCGAATCGATGCGGGATCTGGTGCGGGTACTGCTCGACATCGCATATCAGGACACCGCCATGGAAGACCGCGCGCGCGCCATCGCCGACCGCGTCATGCGGGAGCTGTTCAACTGGCCGATCGTGCTGCCCGGCGAGTTGGTGTACTTCGCCCGCACGGCGGCCCTGATCGAGGGCGTGGGCGCTCGATACGACCGCCACTTCAACAGCATCAAGGTGGCATCACCGGTGGTGCTGAAGATGCGTCGCGAGTTGCTCGCCGTGCTGCTGGGCGACGATGGCACGCGCGAGCCGATCATCACGTTCGCGGCAACGCTTGGCGCACTGGCCGGCGGTGCCACGGCGGTGATCGGCCGCGCCTGGCGTCGGCTACACCGCGACACTCCCCCGTCGGTTCGTTAACCGGACGAGGGATGCGCTATGCTCGTTGATGCATGGCGCCCGGCTGAGGGCGCCGGCGACCATCACGCGTGCTTGCGGCGACGGGAGACACCGCCGAGCGCCAGCAGTCCGACACCCATGAGCGCGTAGGTGGACGGCTCCGGAACTACCGACGGCGTGGAGGTGAGATACTCCTGGCTGGAGGCTTCTCGGTTCACGTTGTCGTCGGATAAGACATACCAATTACGCGAGAGCGTAATCGTGGTCGGCAGCGAGAGCGTGTAGAAGTCACCGCTGCCGTTGAACGTGCCGCCAAACATGTTCCAGATCGTCCCCTGAATGTTCTCGGCATTGTAGAGCCCCGCGCCGGTGAGCGCGGCCGTCGGATCGTATTGCTCGATGAGCCACGCGGCCTTCTGGTAATCGGTCTGGCTGTTGCGACGCGTCTTCGAGAAATCGCCGTTCCCGACGATGCCATTCGCGTTGGTCGTGAACGCCGTCGAGAAGTACGAGTCGGCGCTGGAGTTTGCCCAGTGCTGAAAGTCGACGCACCAGATGATCGCGTTGTTCAGCGGCGTAGCGCCACTCACACCGAACTGCGCATTGAAGCCCGTGAGCGTGCCTTTATAGGGCGAGACGGCGTAACCACCAACCGTCCCGTTGCCGGATACATCGCCATTGAAGTCGACGGTGCCGAGTACGGGAGCCTGCGCGGACAGCGCTGCGGGCACCGCGAGCGACGCGGCGAACAGGACCGAAGGCAGGAGCAAAGCCGCGCGGCGAATGATGGTCATGGGGCCTGGCGAAAGAGAAAGCATGGCGTGGACAACCGCATCAACAAGCAATCATGGTGCCAGCGCCGTGTTTCAGATCACACGATCGAATCGGCGATCTCATCGCTTGCAAGCGCATACACAGCAACAGATTACATTTTCCACACCGCGAAGTCCGCGGCAAAACTCACAACCAAACGTCGCGTGCGTGCCACACGAGTCCGCCACACTGCAGGCGCTGCCGTAAAACGCGAGACCTAGAAAATCCACTCACGGAACAGGTCGAAGCCGAACTGCAACCGCGGGAAACCGTTCGTGCCGAGCTGGGTACAGGGCGCCGATCCGGGGTCCATACCCACCTGCCCTAAAAGATTCCGAGTGACGCGATACTCGGCGGAGAGGCCAATCCAGAGCGACGAACGGGCGGAGGCGGCACCGCCGCGGCAGACGCCGGTATTGGCGCGCAGAAATGTGCGCTCGCCGATCTGCTTTCCGGCACTGATGCTGAGATTATCGAGGAGCGACAGGGCCGAGAAATCCTGTTGGGACTGACCGCCGGCGGTGGTCACCTGGATCGTGTTGATCCCGGGGAAGAATCGCTGCAGGGCGCCTTCGACGGCGCCTCCGACCGAAGGCAGCAGCACACCCGTGACGGCCCGCACCGTACGCTGGCCTGCCCCGTCGAGCGCGAAGGTTGGCGCCCCGAAGATCAGCAGCGAAATGATTTCCGACTCGGGCGCGCTGGCATAGAGCGGGTCGGTACTCGAGAGGGTGAGCACCGGCACGTCGTAGGTGCCACCGATGTGCACGCGCACGGGACTCGCACTGCCACCCGAGACGCGCACCGTGTTCGTGGCGCTGATGTCGAGCGACGGCGCAATGGCACTGCTGCCGAAGAAGCGCACCCGCCCCGAGTCTACGGTGAAACTGCGATTCACGACGCCGAGGTCGAGTCGGTACTGACCGCGGTTCGCGCTGAGCTCCCCTTCGAGGGCGAGTCGATCGCCGCTCATGGCAATCGACAACCCGCCGGAGACCTTCACTCGCGACTCGGGTGTCTGCACCCACACGTCGTTGCCCAGATCGACGCGGGCGCTCTCGACGTTCAGGACCGAGCCGAGTGCCGCCAACGACTGCGCCGCCGTTTCGGCCACGGGCACTTCTTCGGCGCCAAGCAACTCACGGGCGGCCTGCGAGGAGAGGTCGAGCGCCGTGCGTGCCCCGAGCGGATCGAAGACGAGATTCGCGCGCGGGACGAAGATGGCGCCACTGAGCGTCGGCCGCGCGAGTGGTCCGACGAGCATGACGTTGCCGCTGAGATCGAGGTCGGTGCCGTCGCGTTGCCGTGACATCACGGCGTTGTTGGCTGAGACCTTGAGCGCCACCGTGGACGGTTCACCGACGTGAAAGTG
>CAMBRJ010000412.1 GCA_945870175.1 Gemmatimonas phototrophica | reverse complement strand
CCGCCCAGGTCAGTTCGATCAGTCGTGTCGACGTCGGTGTCCGGCTCCAGACCGCCCGATCGATGTCACCCGATGCGGCCCGGTTCGCCTCACGCTGGCCCTCGGGCAGCCGCTCGGGCGCGCGCTCCTCAAGCAGCGCGAGACCAAGGCGTACGGGAATCAGCGGCCCCGAAACCGGCTCCCCCTGCACGAGCGCCTCGTATTCGCCGGTACCGAGTGCCGGCATGACCGGTTCGCGATCGCCGCGCGGCGGCACCGCTGACGGCCCGTGCGTGCACGCCGCCAGCAGGCGCCGTTGCGCGTCGGGAATGCCAGCACCGAGCCGCCGCAGCACCCGTGCGGCGGCGTCAAAGCGCTCGGCCTGCATGAGGGGCAGCCACTGCGTCAACAGTCCCTCCAGTGAGGACGCGCGCTCGGTGACCCGCGCGACGCTGACGCTGCCGTTGAGCGCGACGACGATGGCCGTCAGGACGCCGCGCGCCGCGTGCGCCTGCTCGGGGGTGCACGCCCCCGACATCGACCCGCCCGCGCTGAAGGCACGAATCAACGCCCGCCCTTCGCGAACCGCCTCCGAGACGGACAGCGTTGCCAGCCGCGAACCAAGTCGCACGATCGCCCGTTCGGCGACATTCCCCGTCACCTCGTCGCCCTCGCGGTGAATCGTCGCGGGGTCAACGACGTCACTCGCGGCGCGGCGCGCCGGCGCCGCCCGTTCGCCCTCCACCTCAGCGTCGCGCGAGCCACCGCGCGCCGCCGCGCCGAACGCCTCGAACACCTCGTGATCGCCGGTCGTGAATGGCGAGCGCTCGTGCACCCGACCACCGACGGTGCTCCGCGAGGTGCTCCGCGAGGTGCTCCGCGAGGTGCTCCGGGTGTGATCCGCCGCACTCGCCCGCAAGGCCGTGCGCGCGAACTCGACGGCGGGATGCTCGGGGAACTCCCGCATCACCTGCTGCAACAGTCGCTCCGCTTCGGCGCGATGGTTCTGACGCGCGAGGACGATCGCCTGCTGCATGAGCAGCACGGGATGCGTGGTCGGCGACTCGAGGGCGGCCGCGATGGCACTGCGGGCTCCAGTCACATCGCCGCTGGCGAGCCGCGCCAGCGATTGCATAAAACGCATGGCGACCGACGACGGCTTGAGCTGCAGCGCCTCGGCAGACACACGCTCCGCTTCCCCGGGCAACCCCAGCACCGTCAACGCGCCGCTGCGGAGGTACCAGCCCTCCTCGGTGCGCTGGGCGCGCTCCCAGACGCCGTCGAGCGTCGCCAGCGACTCGGCGGCCAGCCCGCGCAGGAGGGCGCCACGTGCCGTCTCGAGTCCGACATCGAGCGCCACGGGAGCCACCGGACTGCGCTCCACCAGCAGATCGGTGGTACCGAGCACAGCCAGGAGATCGAGCCCACTGCGTCCCAACTGCGACGGGGGCGGGGCCGACGCCCGCGTGGCGGCGGGAGCCACGAAAAGAATGGCAGTCGACGGCACGACCGGGCCCACCGGCCCTGGGGGCGCGGTCCCTGGCGGGAGAGTCGGGCCGATCGGCGACGACGGCAGCAGGCGCGGAGTCGCGCCTACGCCGGGGATGTCCGGGGGCATACGGGAAAAGTATCGGCTCCACGGCCCCGAAATTCCACGCGCCACCCGCTGCCGGTCAGACCAGCGCCGCGATCAGCGCCGCCTCATGATCCACGCGACAGTACCCGGCGATCTCCTCGAACCACCGATAGGCCCCGCCATTGCGATCGAGGGCGATGCGGCGCCGGGTCGTGCTATGCTCGTACAGCCGAAGCTCGCCGACATCCGCCGGCCCCTGCACGAAACCGATGAACCAGAAGGAGGCGGAGGCGTCGATAGCGGCGGTCCCGAAGACCAGCGCGAGGGCGCGCTGCAACGGGTACCAGTCCGGCGGACGGTAGGCGGGGAAGATGTCTGAGTGGCTCACGGTCGTTGCGCACTGGACGCCTCGTACCGCGCGTCGTCACGATCCGTCACAGCACGAGACGCCGATGTTCCAACGTGTCAGCCGGACGTGCTACGACGCAGACGTGGATGCCGCAGCGTTCATGTGCTCGGGGCGCGACATGCGCGCGAGCATGAAGCGCGTAGCGGCCGTGAGTGACGCGCGCGCTTCCGGCAGCACGGCCGCGAAGAACTGCCACACATGCGGCACATGCGGCCAGAGCTGCAGCTCGACGTGGACCCCCGCGCGGCGGGCGGCGTCCGCCACGCGAATCGCATCGTCGCGCAACACTTCATCTTCGCTGGCGTGCACCAGCATGGGCGGCAGTCCGCGAAAGTCGCCGTACAGCGGGGAGATTAACGGTCGCATCGGATCGGCGCTGCCGACATAGAAGCGCGCCGCACGACGAATGGTCTCGCCGGCGAACATCGCGCACCGTTCGGTGTTTTCCTCGAGCGATCGACCCGTCGCCGCGAGATCGGTCCATGGGCAAAAAGCCACAAGGCCCGCCGGATTCGGCCACGCCGCATCGCGAATCGCTAACGCCAACGCCAGGGCGAGGCCGCCGCCGGCCGAATCGCCGGCGATCACGATCTGCGCCGGCGCAATGCGTTCCACATCGAGGAGATAGCGGTACGCAGCCAACGCGTCGTCGAGTGCCGCCGGAAACGGATGCTCGGGAGCCAGCCGGTAGCGAGGCACGAAGGCCCGTCCGCGGACGCGTCGGACCAGCGACGAGACCAACGGCCGGTGCGTCTCCGGCGAGCACGCGATGTAGCCACCACCATGCAGATACAACAAGACCGGGGCTCCCGGCGCGTGCCCGGGCCATGAGACGACTTCCCCGCCCGGCCACCCGTGACCGGCGGTGCGCGGCTCCATCGTGGCGCCGGTCGACCGCGCCATCCAGCGACGCGCCGCACGCGGCCTGCCCATTTCGCGTCGCACCCATAACGGGTCGATCGGCGCGTCCGCGTGCGCACTCGGACGCATCCGCGCGCGCACGAGCAGATGCACGATTCTGGACTGCCAGCTGATCGGGGTGGCGGACGGCACGATTGTCATCGGTCAGATTGCCGGAGCATTGGGACGCATCGTGGGGCGCACGTGGGGCAGTCGGTCGCTCACCGGCGCGGTCGCATCACACGCCGACCTGCTTCTCCACACGATCGCGGTAGTGGCGACTCAGACGTAAACGTGTGCCATCCTCGAGAATGACCACGTAGTCGCCCGAAAACCACTGCTGCATTTCGCGCACACGGTTGAGATTCACGATCGTGGAGCGGTGAATCCGTGCGAACACGCGTGGGTCGAGCGTTTCCTCCAGATGACTGATGCGCTCGCGGATCGTGTGCGCCGTGTTGCCGACGTGCAGTCGCACATAGTTGCGATCGGCTTC
>CAMBRJ010000411.1 GCA_945870175.1 Gemmatimonas phototrophica | reverse complement strand
AGTGGGAAGTTGCGCTTGATGGCCTGCTTGGTTTGCAGCATGTCGGCCACCCCGCGGCCGATCAGCGGCAAAATGATGAAGAGCGACAGCCAGGCGGAGGGCCAGACGACGGAGGCCGCGGCCACGATCAGCAGAAGCCCGGTCGAGGCGATCAGGAATTGGGTACGCATGGGGACGAGTATCGTCTGGAATGCGCCGGAGGGTGAGGGGGCCGCAGTTCTGCTCGCTTGGAGCGGCCGTGCCGACGCGCGATACTCCAAAATCCCCAACAACACCGGAGCCAGATTGACCGAAGAGATTGTCCGTCGCATCGTGATTGCCAGCTTCACCACGCCGAAGGGCGCCGAGCAGACGCTCGCGCTGATAACGGATGCACAGGTAAGCTTGGGCAACACCGCCGTGGTCACCCGCGACGATCGCGGGGAGGTACTCTTCACGGAGTCGCAGGACTGGGGCATCGGCAAGAGCGCGTTGGTCGGTGCGATCGCCGGTCTGCTGTTGCCGGGTGTCGGTACGATCACCTTGGCAGCGGGCGGCGCGCTGGCGGCCTATCTCATTGACCGCGGCTTTCCGGACGCGCTGCTCACGCAGATGGGCGAAGGGCTCGCGGCGTCCAGCTCGATGCTGGTGATGCTCGTGGCCGACCTCGGCGTGGCGCGTGCCGCGGAGATCGTGACGGAACAGGGTGGCACCGTGATCGGCACCAGCACCGAGAGCGACCTCGCCGCCGCCATCGCGAATCTGCATCCCTAGCGACTAGGCTTCAGATTCCCTCTTTTTCGGAGCAGCATGCAGCGTTCGGCCATTCTCACCGCAGTCCCCCACGGTCGTGGCCGTACCCGCCAGGTCACGATCCGGAATGTCGGTGACGAGGTGGCACTGGAACTCGGGATTCAGCTGATGGCCGAGAAGGAAGACCGGACGGACTGGCTGACCGGAACGCGCCCGCGCGTGCTCGGCCCGGGGAAGGAGCTGTGCCTCGACATCGCGCAGTCGCCGGGGCCGACCGACTGCAGGCTGATCGTGTCGTGGGTAGACGGTCGCGGGAATACGAGCCGGTGGGTCGGAGCGATCAGCCGGCGGTAGGATCGGGGGACACGCAAAAGCCCGTCGACGAGCTAACTCGTTGACGGGCTTTTGCTTACTTCCATCGGGATGACAGGATTCGAACCTGCGACCCCCTGAACCCCATTCAGGTGCGCTACCGGGCTGCGCCACATCCCGTCGCGGTCAACCATCCCGCGAACAGACTGAAGAACCTAATCCCCTCCCCCGCCCCGTACCAGTGCCCGCCCGCCAGTTTCCGCTGCCCTGAACGCGCAGACGCCCTCCCGCGTACTCTTCCAGTCTCCTCTTGCTGCTTGCCTCTGCTGAGTACTGCGTGATTCGTATCGCTCGTTGTGCCGCCCGTCTCCGCTCCACCGCCTCGCTCGCCGTCGCCCTCGCTTCCCTGTTCGGCCCCACCTCCCGCAGCGTCGGCGCCCAGCCGTCACCCAAGGTCGCGCGGGCCGTTCGCGTGTCACGCGCCCCCCGCATCGACGGCCGTCTCGACGACGCCGCGTGGTCGCGCCTCACGCCGATCGCCGATTTCGTGCAGCAGCAGCCCCGCGAGGGACAGGCGCCCACCGAGGCCACCGAAGTGTTCATCGCGTACGACAACGAAGCGATCTACGTCGGCGCCCGTTTGCACCGACGCGACCCGAAGGAGCTGGCCCGCGCGGTCACGCGACGCGATGGCTACGGCAACTCCGAGAAGTTCACCATCACCTTCGATCCGCAGATGGACCGACGTACCGCCGTGGGCTTCGGGGTGTCGGTGGCCGGCGTCCGCTCGGACTTCCGCCACACGCAGGACGACGACATGCGTGGACGCGAAAGCCAGTACGATCCCGTGTGGACTGCGGCCACCCACGAAGACGCCAGCGGATGGACCGCCGAAATGCGCATCCCGTTCTCGCAGCTCCGCTTCCCGAAAGCGGAGCGGCAGCGATGGGGGCTGCAGATGGACCGCTACATGCCCGACAAGAACGAGGACATTCAGTGGGCCATGGTCCCCCCGCGCGAAACGGGCTACGTGTCGCGCTTCGGCACCTTGGAAGGGCTCGACGGCGTGTCACCCACGCGCCCCGTGGAGTTCTTGCCCTACATGGCCGGCGACGCCACGCGGCGCGCCACGGCGACGACGGCGAATCCCCTCAATCGCCCCTTTGCCGGCCGGATGGGCCTGGACGCCAAGACGGCGTTGGGCTCCAATCTCACGCTCGACGCGACGGTCAATCCGGACTTCGGGCAAGTGGAAGCCGACCCCGCCGAAGTGAATCTCAGCGCCTTCGAGACGTTCTTTGAGGAACGCCGTCCGTTCTTCACGGAAGGCAGCGAGATGGTCCGCGGCAACGGCGCGCAGTACTTCTATCCGCGACGCATCGGAGCCGCGCCGCATGGCTCCGCGACCGGCGACTTCGTGGACATGCCGCGAAGCAGCACCATCCTTGGCGCGGCCAAGCTCACCGGCCGGTTGCCGAGCCGCCTCTCCATCGGCGCGGTGACGGCCGTGACCGCGGCCGAACAGGCGCGTGTGTTCCGTGCCGACTCTGGCGTCACGAATACCGTGCAAGTCGAGCCACGATCCGCCTACGGCGTGCTGCGCCTGCAGCAGGAGATCGGACGCCAAGCCTCGACCATCGGCGCGTCGTTCAGTACCGTGCAGCGCTCCGTTGGTAGCCAGCCGGCGCTGGCGTCCCTGTTAACGCGCGAGAGCTACTTCGGCGGCGCCGACTGGCGCATCCGTTTTCAGCAGGGCAAGTACGCCATCAGTGGGTTCGTCGCGGGCACGTATGTGGCGGGCGATACGGCGTCGATTCGACGGCTTCAGGTGGCCAACTCTCGTCTCTTTCAGCGCCCGGACCGCCGCGACGCGCTCTACGATCCACGCAAGACGTCGATGTCCGGATACTCGGCACAACTCCGCGCCGACAAGGATGCGGGACGGCACGTGCTGTGGGGCGCCGAGGTGAAGCTCGAGTCCCCGGGATTCGAGATGAACGATCTCGGCCGGCTGCAATCGACCGACGACATCGAGTACAACGCCGATCTGCAGATCCGCGAAACGACGCCCAGCCGGTACCTGCAGAACTGGCGGCTCGGATTCGAAACACGCGGCGCGTGGAACTTCGAGGGAGCGCACCAGCTGAACACGTGGACGCAGAACAGCACGGCCACGCTTAGGAACTTCTGGAACCTCAACGTACGCTCCACCATCAACTTGCCCACCGTGGACGACGCCGTGACGCGCGGCGGCCCGTACATGGGGCTCCCCCGTGAGTTCCGGCAGGAGTTCCGCGTGAACAATCCGTTCGGCGCCA
>CAMBRJ010000410.1 GCA_945870175.1 Gemmatimonas phototrophica | reverse complement strand
AGTGGCCGCCCTCGGTGCGCTGGCCCCTCGGGTCCGCGAGAAGATGCTGATCACGGTGGTGCCGGGGACGCCCATGCTGGTGGCCATGCGCGCGATCGGGCGGCTGTTCCCGAAGTCGGACCGGGCGCCGGCCATCGTTCCAGTCTCCGAGCGTGCATTTCGAACGGCACTCTTGAGTACGCCGGTCCTCGATACGTGGGGGATGGTTGGAACGCGGCTGGTCGAACGCGGGTTCTACCGCTCGATGGCCATCGCCTTGCATCACAGCTCGATGGGGACGACCAACCCCTCTCGGCGCTAACGCCTACCGTTTTCAAGGATCGACGTGATGGATGGTATGGGATGGATACTCGCATTAGTCGTGGTCGCCGCTGCTGGCGCGTGGTTCGTCATGCGCCGGCGGATCGAGGTTGCGTGCACGATCGACCTGGAGTCGACGCACGACCACTTCCACGCGCACGTTGACCTCGATGGCGTCGAGGTCGACCCGGGCGACCAGGTCCTCGTTCACAATGCACCGACGCACATTCCCTTCGGGACGCAGCGTACCTACGCCTCGCGGGCCACGGTGCAGCGCGCGAGTTGGTTGCGTCGGCAGTTCGTGAAGCTGACCGGCGGCACGGAACTGTATGAACTGTATGACGTTGGCTTCGAAGGCTGAGGAGAGACACACACCTATGTACCCAACCGCCACTGAGTTGCCCGTTCGCGCGTACGACAACGTGAACGACAGCACGAAGAACGCGCAGCAGGACGCGATGCTGAATCCGCGGTTTTACACCACGGATTTTGCCAAGATCGACGCGCTCCGCATCAAACCCGAACACCAGCAGCTGTGGGACGATATTCTCGCCGAGTTCCGGCGCGATCCCAACAAGAACCACTTCAAGCGCAACGACGAGTTCGATGCCGACTTCGCCTCGATGGATCCGAAGCTGCGCGAGCAATTCATCGAGTTCCTGGTGTCGTCGGTCACCGCGGAGTTCAGCGGGTGCATTCTGTATGCCGAGATCAAGAAGCGGATCAAGAACCCTGAGGTGCGCGAGCTGTTCGGCTTCATGAGCCGAGACGAAGGGCGACACGCGGGGTTTATCAACCACACGCTCAACGACTTTGACGTGGCGGTGGACCTCAGCTTCCTCACGAAGGCCAAGAAGTACACGTTCTTTCAGCCGAAGTTCATCTACTACGCCACGTACCTGTCCGAGAAGATCGGATATGCGCGCTATGTGACGATCTTCCGCAACTTCGAGAAGCAACCCGACAAGCGGTTTCACCCGATCTTTAAGTGGTTCGAGAACTGGTGTCTCGACGAGTTCCGCCACGGCGAGGCGTTCGCGGTGCTGATGCGCTCCAATCCGGAACTGTTGGAAGGGCGCAATAAGCTCTGGATTCGGTTTTTCCTGTTGGCGGTGTTCTGCACGATGTACGTGCGCGATCACGCGCGCGCGCCGTTTTTCGGGTACATGGGGATTGACGTGGACGACTACGATCGGCGCGTCATCACGCTCACGAACCTGATCTGCCGGCAAGTGTTTCCGGACACGATCGATACCGAGAGCGAGGCGTTCTGGGCGTTGATGGATCGGATGTGGAGGAACACGGACGCCATGCGGAAGCATGAAACGGCCGGCGGGTTCATGTCGGGCGTCAAGGTCGTGTTGCTCAAGGCCGCCAACGCGCTGACGTTTGTGCAGCTGTTCCTGCGCACGCCGCATCGCCAGGCGCTGCCAGCGGATGTCCGTATGCAACCGGTCTGGTAGGGTCGATGGCACCGAAGCCTGGGGTCTCTGTTCGCGTCTGGTTGTCGCTCGGCACGCGGTTTATGCCGTTCGCCGATGTCGCGACCGCGGACATGCCGTTAAGCCGCATATTGCGCCTGTCCCTGTTCCAGCTCTCCGTGGGAATGGTGCAGACGCTGTTCGTCGGCACGTTAAACCGCGTCATGATTCTCGAGCTGCGCGTACCGGCGTCACTGGTCGCGATCATGCTGGCCATCCCGTTGCTGGCCGCCCCGTTCCGGGCCTTGATCGGCTTCAAGTCCGACACCCACAAGAGCATCCTGGGCTGGAAGCGCGTGCCGTTCCTCTGGGGCGGCACCATGCTGCAGTTTGCCGGGTTGTCGATCATGCCGTTCGCCTTGCTCGTGCTCTCCGATGGCCCGCGCGTCGGGCCGTCGTGGATTGGCCACGCTGGCACGGCGCTCGCCTTCCTGCTCGTGGGCGCGGGCGCGCACACCACGCAGACGGCGGGGCTCGCGTTGGCCACAGATGTCGTGACCGAAGACAAGCGGCCGCGCGTGATCGCGCTGATGTATCTGATGATGCTCATGGGGACGCTGATCAGCGCACTGTTCCTGGAGTCGGTGTTGCGCGACTTCACGCCCTTGCGACTCATCCAGGTCATTCAGGGGACCGCCGTCTTCACCATCGTGGTGAACATGATCTCCCTGTGGAAGCAGGAAGCGCGCGTTCGCGGCGTGGTCGAGTACGCAAAGGGTGAGCGTCGCCCCATGTTCCGCGAGGCATGGCGCACGTTCTCGAGCGGCGGGCAGGCCGTCCGTCTGCTCATCGCGTCGGGGCTCGGCTTCTTCGCGTTCAATCTGCAGGATGTCCTGCTCGAGCCGTACGGTGGGGAGGTGCTCGGCCTTTCCGTGTCGCAAACCACCATGCTCACCGCAATCATGGCCGTGGGCGCCGTGATCGCCTTTGGACTCTCGGCGTCGATGCTTCGGCGCCATCGGGATCCGATTCGCCTCGCCGCGCTTGGGGCCTTGATCGGCATCGTCGGATTTGCCGGCATCGTGTTTGCCAGTCCAATCGAGTCGGCGGGGATGTTCCGCCTCGGTGTTGGACTGATCGGTCTCGGGGAAGGCTTCTTCGGGGTCGGGACGTTGTCCTACGCGATGCAACTGCGCGATCCCTCGCAGCATGGCATCGCTCTCGGCGCGTGGGGCGCCGTCTTCGCGACGGCGGAAGGGCTGTCGTTTGCGCTGAGCGGCGTGATGAAGGACTGGCTTTCGCATTTGGTGCAGAAAGGGGCGCTCAGCCCCGGCTTGAATGTGCCGTCGGTCCCGTACTCTGCCGTGTATCACCTCGAGATTTTGATGCTGTTCGCCACCCTGGTGGCACTAGGACCTCTCGTTGCCCGTCGCGTCGCCGGTCAAGCCGAGCGCGATCGCGCCAGCCGATCGTTCGGGCTGGCAGACATTCCCGCTTGACCATTCTTCAACACTCGGAGCCGTAGCGATGCAGTACATCGACGGAGCTCAGATCGCCCTGTATGCGTTCTGGATATTTTTCGCAGGGCTGATCATCTACATTCGACGCGAAGACAAGCGGGAAGGCTATCCCCTCGAATCACCGC
>CAMBRJ010000409.1 GCA_945870175.1 Gemmatimonas phototrophica | reverse complement strand
GGCCGCGCCTGAATCGGCCGACCACTCGTGATGACCAATACGACCCGTAGTGCCACGGCGTCGGCCGTCGTCAACGACGTGCCGGCGGCCTCGGCCACGCCGCGCTTCTGGATGCTGGTGCTGCTTATCACGGCCGCTGACGCGATCTCGAAAGCGCTGGCCGTCGAGCACCTCGCGCCACGCCATATTCCGCATCAGATCATCGGCGACGTGGTGCGTTTCACGCTCGCGTACAACCCGGGGGCGGCCTTCGGCATGCACCTCGGTCCTGCGTCACGCTGGATTTTTGCGGCGCTCAGCGTCGTGATTGTCGTGGTGCTGATTCGCGCCACGGCCGACCTCACCCGGATCTCACGGATCGCCGCGTTTGGCGTACCCGTCGTGGTCGGGGGAGCCATCGGCAACCTGCTCGATCGTATTCGGCTGCGAGACGGCGTTGTGGATTTCATCGACATCGGCTTCGGCGACGTCCGCTTCTGGACGTTCAACGTGGCCGACACTGCCGTTACTCTCGGAGCAGGTTGTCTCGTGATCGCATTGTGGCAGTTGGACAAAGTACAGCAGCAGGCGGCGGCCTCGTGAGCGCGTCTTCTGGCGCCCCGTCGGGCGCCAACCCCGGCGTCGTGCACGATTTTGACGTCGCCGACGACAGCGGCGATGTGAGCGAACGACTCGATCTGCTGGTGTCGCGCCGGTGCGAGCTATCCCGGACTCAGGCGGCGACGCTGATCGCCACCGGACAGGTGACCGTGAACGGCAACACCGAAAAGGCGTCGTATCGCAGCCTGGCCGGGGATCGCGTGCACGTCGTCATTCCGCCGCCGCCGGGCCGTGACATCGTGCCGGAGAATATTCCGCTCGATATCGTCTTCGAAGACGAATACCTGCTGGTGGTCAACAAGGCCGCCGGTATGGTCGTGCACCCCGCGCCGGGCCATTGGACGGGCACGCTGGTGAACGCCCTGATCGGGCGCGGCGAGCCGTTGGCCGACGGCGGCAGCGAGGAGCGCGCCGGCCTCGTGCACCGTCTCGACAAGGACACCTCGGGACTGCTGATCGTCGCCAAAACCGATGTCGCCCATCGGTCGCTCAGCGCGGCGCTGGCCGCCCGCAAGGTCACGCGCCGGTACGTGGCCCTCTGCTGGGGGCATTTCGCCACCGACAACATCACGGTGGAAAAGCCGATTGGCCGCGATCCACGGGACCGAACCAAGATGACGATCGTCCCTGATGGACGGATGTCGCGAACGGATTTTGTGCGCCTTGGCCGCTTCGACTCGGCCGATCTGCTGCGGGCCCACCTGCACAGCGGGCGGACGCACCAAATCCGTGTACACCTGTCGTCGATCGGCCACCCCGTGGTCGGCGACGATACGTACGGGGGAGGTGGTGGGCGGCGCTTGGTGGAGTTGCCAGGTAAGCGGCACTTCCTGCACGCGGCTTGGCTGCGCTTCCGGCATCCGATTACCGGCGCGCCCGTCGATCTGCGTTCGCCCCTCCCGGCGGACCTGCGGCAGTCGCTGTCGGTCGTCAGCCTCATGCCGGAACTCGCCACGCACCAGGATCCGCTCGATGTCTTCGGGTTCTACAAAACCGACGAAGTCCTTCCCGGACATAAGCCGGACGATCACGACGACGCCCTCGATTAGGGACGACGACGGCGACGAGCAGCGCCCGAGGGTGCTGGTCGTCGCGGCCGACCGGGGGGCGTTCGGCATTCCGGTCGGGCAGGTCCGTGAGGTGATCCGGAGCGCTGCCCTCCGTCGGGTGCCCGGCAGTCCGCCGGTGCTTCGCGGCATCGTCAACGTGCGGGGCGCTATCGTCACAGTGCTGGACCTGCAGGCCCTGCTGACGGGAGAGCGTGCCGTCACGGCGGGGTCGGTCGTCCTCCTCGAGTACGGATCGCGCCTCATCGGGCTCGCCGTGCATGCCGTGCACGATGTCCGCGTGCTGGAGGCGTCGCTCGAGTGCCAACCCGAGGCCGCATCCACCGTCGATCACATCGTGCCGCTGGACGCCGTGGCGCTCTGCGCGCGGCACCTGCATTCAGCCGACGAGAGGGAACGGTGAGCCGAACGGTACTCATTTGCGACGACGCGATCTTCATGCGCACCATGGTGGGGGACATTCTCACCCAGGCGGGCTTCGAGATCATCGGAGAAGCGGAAACAGGCGTGCAGGCCGTCGAGCGCTACCAGCAGCTCCGTCCCGACCTGGTCACGATGGACATCGTGATGCCCGACATGGGCGGCATCGATGCGGTCCGCGAGATCACGAAGCTCGACCCCGCCGCGCGTATTCTCATGTGCAGTGCGATGGGTCAGCAGGCGCTGGTGGTCGAAGCCATTCAGGCCGGCGCGAAGGACTTCGTTGTGAAGCCGTTTCAGCCCAGCCGCGTGCTCGAAGCCGTGAATCGCGTGCTGGCCGCGTAAGTCGTCGCGGTCGCGCGCGCCGAACGCTCTGCCATGGACGCCGCCCAATACGCTGCGCTGTTCCTCAGTGAATCGCGCGAGCATCTCACCGAGGTCGATGACGCGTTGCTCGCGCTCGAACGCGATCACGCGAACGCGCACAGCGCGGCGTTGACGACGGGCACGCACTTCGCGACGGTGTTTCGCGGTGTGCACACGATCAAGGGGATGGCGGCGGCCATGGGCTACGCCGCGGTCGAGCAGCTGTCGCACGCCCTCGAGAGCCGATGCGAGCCACTGCGGAGTGGTGAAGAACCGCTCAGCGGCGACGTGCTGGCGCTGCTGTTTGACGGGACTGATCTGCTGCGTGCAGCGGTCGATGCGGTGCCGAGTGGTCGCGTCGAACCCACGTCGGCCCTGCGCACGTTTGTGCAGCGACTGGGTCGTATGTCCGTCAGTGCGCCCGTTCCCGCGACGCGAGTCGTCGAGAGGCCAACCGACGCGGCCAGTGCGAGCGGGGCCTTTGGCACGACCCGCCAGGTGGATGTGCGCCTCACCGCCGACTGTCCGCTCAAGGGCGTGCGGGCGCTGATCGTGCTGGGCAAGATCTCCGCGCTGGGCGCCGTGCGCGGCACGGAACCGCCGCAGGCGCGCTGGCAGCACGATCTGTTCGACGGGGCCTTCCGGCTCACCCTGCAGTCGTCGGCGACCGACGACGAGATCAGCGCCGCCGTGCAGAGTGCCGGTGATGTTGCCCGCGTGTCGGTGACGCTGCCGACGCCCACGCCGGCGCAGGGGACCGCTCGCGTGAGCGACGCGCCCCGCACCGTACGTCTCGACGCGCGCCGACTCGATACGCTGCTCGACCTCGTGGGCGAATTGGTGATCACGCGCGACCGACTGCTGCGCGCCATCGAGCAGTCGGATCAGCCCGATCGTGCGGTGGTGCGCGCGGCGGCCGACGCCG
>CAMBRJ010000408.1 GCA_945870175.1 Gemmatimonas phototrophica | reverse complement strand
GATGACGCTCGACGCCGCATTGGGCGAGCGCGCGCCGGCGCTGCTTTCCGCGTTGTCGTCGCGCGAGAAGGAGGCCGCCATCGCCGCCTGTCGCGATCTCACGATGCGGGTGATGCCCGGGTACGACTTCACGCGCGAGCTCGAACTCACCGATCGGCATGCGCTGGGCGACACCCTGTTGGTGGGGCCGCTCGAGGCCCCGACCGGATTCGTGGTCTGCCACACGGTGCCGTTGGTCGAGGGCCGAACGCCGGACGAGCTCCGCGTGCTCAAGCTCGTGCTGGCCAAGCACAGCGGCCTGCTGCCATTGCTGGGCAGTCTCGCCGATCTAGCGCGCCGAAGCGGTACTCGGCGTGTCGCGATTCGGATGCAGGGCGATTACCCGGACGCGTATCGCACCATGGTGGCGCTGGGCGCGCGGGTGCGCTGGACGGATCTGCGTATGAGCGCCTCCGGGTGGAACGAAGTCCCTCCCGTCGAGGGCATGGTGCTGTCGAATTGGGAGATTTGAACCCGCGCGGCTAGCGCTTCTGGTCGGGACCAGACGGCGTGTCGCGCACGACGATGCGCCAGATCACGAGGAAGACGCCCGCGGTGAGCATCAGGTGGACCCAACCGGGGGCGTCGGTCGTATAGGTGATACCGCCCCACGCGAGGAGCATCACGATTCCGGCAAGCAGAGAGAAGTCCATGCCGTAATCTCGCATTGCGCGCGCCGTGGCGCACCATGTACACTTTCGGCGTGCAGTCCGGCCCCTCCGGTGTCGAGACTCAACCAATGTGCGGGGCGGAGAGAATTACCTCTTGAGCCGATAAGTCCTAAGAAAAGGTCCGACAGACTGCGTTCACGTCATGCCCCAGTGCGGGGAAGGCGACCGCGTGGTGAGGACTTTATCAGTATTCTTTGGGCTTCAAGACCTCCTCTTCGTTCCGTCACTTGCGCGAAAGCCCCGCCGTTCGGCCCTCGCCGTTCGGCGGGGCTTTCGGTTGTCAATCGCGGAACCTGCCGGTGTCGTGGCCGGTGCCCTGGGTGCCTTGCCCTGGGCTGCCTTGCCGGTGGCCACCGGCGGTACCAGTTTGGGGATGGAACCTCTCCCCCTTATCGATTGTTTGGTAGATATGGCTATCGTCACCGCGACGCGACTGCTGCGTTTTAACGCAGCCCACCGCGTGCACAATCCAGCACTCTCCGACTCGGAGAACACCCGGCTGTTCGGCAAGTGCAACAATCCGAATTGGCACGGTCACAACTACACGCTCGAAGTCTCGGTGAAGGGACCGATCGACGAGCGCACGGGCTATGTGATCGACTTGGGGCAGCTGCGCGACACGGTCGAGCGGCATGTCGTCGACGTAACCGACCATCGTAATTTCAACATCGACGTGCCCTACATGCAGGGAGTGAACCCAACGACGGAGAATGTCGTCGTCGGCATGTGGCGCGTGCTGGAGCCCGTCGTGGCTCCCGGCAAGCTGGTGCGGCTGCGACTCTGGGAAACCGAAAATAATTATGTCGACTACGAGGGGGAGTAAGAACGTGATCCGACCAACTCTGGCGGCGCGCGTGGGCATGGCGGCGGTTGATCCCGACGACATCGAGACGGATGGCGCAACGCAGGTGGAATTCGAAGGGCTTATCCGGCGTCAGCTAGAACTGCTCGGCGAAGACCCCACTCGTGATGGACTGCTGAAAACACCCAGTCGCGTGGCGAAGTCGATGGCGTGGCTGACCCGTGGCTACGACCTCGATGCCCGCCAGGTGATTGGCGACGCGATGTTCGAGGAGAGTCACGAGAATATGGTGATGGTGCGCGACATCGAGATGTATTCGATGTGCGAGCATCACATGATCCCGTTTTTCGGCAAGGTCCACGTGGCCTACATCCCCAACGGCAAGATCGTGGGCCTGTCCAAGCTGCCGCGTGTCGTCGACGTCTTCGCGCGTCGCCTGCAGGTGCAGGAGCGGCTCGGCGAGCAGATCGCCAACGCGCTCGACGAAGTGCTGCAGCCGAAGGGCGTCGGCGTCGTGATCGAGGCCGTGCACCTGTGCATGATGATGCGCGGTGTCGAGAAGCAGAGCGCGCGCACGATCACCTCGTCACTGCGTGGGCAGTTCCGCGACGACCCCAAAACGCGAAGCGAATTCCTGCGACTCGCGCACGGCCCGTCGTCGGCATTCTGAGGCGCCATGACGCCATGACGTGATGGCCGGGAATGGATGGCCGGTGACTCGCCGAACCCGGCCACCGGTTGCACCTTCAGGGCGGTACACCCCCTGAATGTTTCCGTGCGACTCTCCCGACCGACCCATGACCGTCTTTCTGTCCGTCCGCCCGCTCCGCACGGCCGCCACCAGTGTCACGCTGGCCCTGGCGGCCGCCGCAGGCCCCTCGATGCTCCTCGCCCAGGGCGCCGTCGCGTCCGCGTCCGCATCCGCTCTCACGCCTGCTGACCTCCTGGACGTGCGGACCGTCTCGGCCGGCGACTACTCCCCGGACGGGAAGTGGCTCGTGGTGCGGATTGCCCGCCGAGGCGACGGTTTGGGGTTTGTGGCCGCGCGCGATGGCGATCCGAGCTACACGCGCCCCGCGCCTTCCCGCCTGCTGCTGCTCAACACCGCCACCGGCGACACGACCGCGATCCTGAGTACGCCGCGCACGATCGGGACGCTCGCTTGGTCGGCGCAGAGTGGGCGCCTCGCGATCGCCACGCGTGACACCATCCCGCAACTGCTGATCTGGGATGTGGCCACCCGAACGATGCGCACCCAGTCGCTCGCTGGCGCACGGCTGGCGGAGAACAGCGACCTCTCCTGGACCGATGACGGACGGCTACTCGTGGCCGTCCGGGAGCGGCAATGGTTGAACGAAGTGCGGGCGCGTTTCGATTCGCTCGTACGGGGGCCGATCTCGGTGCAGGTCGGCACCGAACCGTTTCTCGCCTGGGACATGCTCCGTCGACTCGGCACGCGCGCCATCGTGGTGGCGCTCACGCCGTCTTCGGCGCGCCTCGATACGCTCATCCCCGCCGCGCAGATCACGAGCTGGAACGCCTCGGCCGACGGCCAGCGCATCAGCTGGCGCGAAGACCGCAACGCCAAGACCAATTACGACGGCGGACCGAGCAACGAATCCCGTCTGCTCACCCGTCTCGGGCGTGACAGCGCACGCGTCGTCTTTGCCTCGTTGCGCGGTGTCACGCTCCTGCAGGCCGCCGACGGCGATCGGTACGCGTTCGCCCGTGACGGTGCGATCTATACCGCGAGTCTCACGGACACGACGCCGCGACGGCTGATCGGCCCCGCGCCGCGCGTGCGCGTGCGCGGTGACAGTGCTCGGGGCAACGACGAGGAACGCTTTTCGCTGGCAGGCTTCTCGCCGTC
>CAMBRJ010000407.1 GCA_945870175.1 Gemmatimonas phototrophica | reverse complement strand
GCGTCGAGGCGCGAACGGCAGGAAACGAGTCGACGGTGTGCGAGCCGAGGCGCTGGGTGAGGCCGCGGCGCTCGGGCGCGCCGGAGAGTGCGCCGAGGGCATCGAGCAGCTGCATAGCCGACTGGTAGCGCTGCTCGGGTTGCTTGGCGAGCAACCGGAGGATGATCGCCTCGAATGCCGGACTGAGCTCTGGGGCGAACGTGCGTGGGAGTCTGGGTGCCGTCTCAATGTGGTGCGTGGCGACGGCGTACCAATCGTCACCATCGAAGGGCAGGTGGCCGGTCGCGGCGCGGTACAGGGTGACACCGAGCGCGTAGAGATCGCTCCGACCGTCGATCTCCTGCCCACGCGCCTGTTCGGGGCTGAAGTAATGGGGGGTGCCCATCACTTGAGTGGTGGCGCTCAGCGACGGCGCGCCAGCGAGCGCACGGGCGAGGCCGAAATCAGCGACCACCGCGTCGCCATCGGCGCCCAGCAGGATGTTGTCGGGCTTGATATCGCGATGGATGACGCCGCCGGCATGGGCGATCGCGAGTGCGGCGGCCACATCGGTGCCGATCCGGATGCATTCCGCCTCGGGAAGCCGGCCGGCCAGCGCGAGTCGTCGTCCAAGGGTAAGCGGGTGCAGATCCATGGCGACGAACACGGTGCCGTCGACCTGACCGACATCGCGGATCGTGACGATATTTCGGTGCCGGAGACGGGCGGCGGTGGCCGCCTCCCGACGAAAACGGGCTTCCGCGAGGTCCTGTCCGGCATATTCCGGGCGCAGGATTTTCAGGGCGACCGGGATCTCCAAATCCTGATCGATCGCCTCGTATACCCATGAGAAGGCGCCCGCGCCGAGCAGCCGGGTTACCTGGTATTTGCTGATTAATTGCCCCAAATAGCGGTCAGGCACGCGTAGGTCCTTTACAGACGGGGCAAGAGGGACTAAGCTTTTATGCTTCCTACTATTGCGCGCACAAAAGGCTGCGCACGACACGCGCTGAGAATATTACGACGATGGCGTTCGATAAGGCACTTACGATCGACAAGTACCGGGGCCACGATGTGGACACCGGATCGACCCGGGTTCAGGTTGCCATCCTCACGGATCGCATCAACTACCTCACGGGACATTTTCGTACGCACGCGAAGGACCATCATGGTCGCCGCGGGCTACTCAAGATGGTGGGCAAGCGTCGCCGCCTGCTCGACTATCTGAAGCGTACGGACGTGCAGCAGTATCGCACGCTCGTGCAGGACCTTGGTCTCCGATACTAAGTCGGACCACGCCATGTCGTCGCGCGGGGGCAGTCATGCCTCCCGCGCGATTTGCGTTCTCATGAGGCTATTCAGCAGATGATGCATCGAATCGAGCGGACGTTCGCCGGTCGCCCCCTGGTCATCGAGACCGGTCGGATGGCGAAGCAGGCGGCGGGTTCCGCGATCGTCCAATTCGGCGAGACGATGGTTCTCGCCGCCGTCACCGTGAGCGAGAACCAGAGTCCGCTCCCCTTCTTCCCCTTGACGGTTGAGTACAAGGAGAAGACCTACGCTGCCGGCAAGATCCCGGGCGGATTCATCAAGCGCGAGGGGCGGCCCCATGATCACGAGATCTTGGCGTGCCGCATCATCGACCGCTCGATCCGCCCGCTGTTCCCGGAAGGCTTCAAGAATGAAGTGCAGGTCTTCGTCTACGTCATCTCCGCCGACCAGGAGAACGACGCCGACGTGCTGGCGCTGCTCGCCACGTCGTTTGCGCTGAACGCCTCGAAGATCCCGTTCATGGGTCCGATCGGTGGCGTGCGCGTGGGTCGGGTGCAGGGACACTGGGTGCTTAACCCGACGTTCCAGCAGCTGGCCTTCTCGGACATGGAGCTGATCGTCGCCGGGTCGCAGGATTCGATCGTGATGGTGGAAGGCGGTGCGCTTGAAGTGTCGGAATCCGACGTCCTCGAGTCGCTACGCCTCTCGCACGACGGCATCCGCGAGCTGATCGCGATGCAGAACGAACTGCTGGCTAAGGTTCAGGTGCCGAAGATGGCGTGGACGAAGACGGAGTCGCCCGACGCGGTCACCACCCGCACGAAGGCGCATGCCTCAGGTCGCATTCGCGAGGCGCTGAATCAGAAGGACAAGCACACGCGCATCGAAGCCATCGAAAAGGTCAAGAAGGCGGCTGCCGCCGAGCTGCTCGTCGAGTTCCCCGACAACGCCAAGGACATCCACAACGTCCTCGGTGATGTCGAGTACAACGAGCTGCGCGCGCAGGTGCTCACCACCAACCTCCGCGTCGACGGTCGCAAGCCCGACGAAGTGCGTGGCATCAGCATCGACAACAGCGTGCTGCCTCGCGCACACGGCTCGTCGCTGTTCACGCGTGGCCAGACGCAGGCGCTCGTCGCCGCGACGCTCGGCACCGCGAAGGACGCCCAGCGTCTCGACACGATCAATGAACCGGGCGAGACCACGCGCTCGTTCATGCTGCACTACAACTTCCCGCCGTTCTCGACCGGTGAAGTCCGTCCGATGCGTGGCACCAGCCGCCGCGAAATCGGCCACGGGAACCTGGCCGAACGTGCGCTGCAGGGCGTGCTGCCTGACTTCGCTGATTTCCCGTACACGATCCGTATCGTGTCGGAAGTCCTCGAGTCGAACGGCTCGTCATCGATGGCGTCGGTCTGCGGCGGCTCGCTCGCGCTGTTCGATGCCGGCGTGCCCATGAAGGCCGCCGTCGCCGGTGTGGCGATGGGTCTCATCAAGGAAGGCGACAAGTACGCGATCCTGACCGACATCCTCGGTACCGAAGACCATCTCGGCGACATGGACTTCAAGGTCGCCGGTACGAAGGACGGCATTACGTCGATCCAGATGGACATCAAGATCGAGGGGCTCGACCTCAAGATCATGGAAGAGGCGCTGCTGCAGGCCAAGGAAGGCCGCCTGCACATCCTCGCCGAGATGGACAAGGCGCTCGCTGCACCGCGCGCGGACCTCTCGCAGTACGCGCCCCGGATCGTGACGGTGCAGATCCCGGTCGACAAGATCGGCGAGCTCATCGGACCGAAGGGCAAGAACATCCGTGGTATTCAGGAGGAGACGGGTGCCGAGCTCACGGTCGACGACGATGGTACGGTGACGATCGCCGCTGTCGGCGCCGAATCGATGGAGCGCGCGCGCAAGATGGTGGAAGGCATGACCGCCGAGGCGATTGTGGGCGATACGTACGAAGGCACGGTCAAGACCGTGACGGCGTTCGGCGCGTTCATCGAAATCATGCCCGGTACCGAAGCGCTCCTGCACGTGTCCGAGATGAAGTGGGAACGCGTGGAGAAGCCGGAGGACGTGGTCAAGAAGGGCGATCGCGTCACGGTCAAGCTGGTCGATCGCGATGAGCGTGGACGTCT
>CAMBRJ010000406.1 GCA_945870175.1 Gemmatimonas phototrophica | reverse complement strand
TCCCACTGGAACTTGAAATCACGACGCGATCACCGGTAATGCGCACCACGCGCACACCGCCGAACGCGTCTCCCACACCAAGCAAGCGTGGCGGATCGGCCGGCGAACGCAGCTGCAGTAACGCGCGCGGAGTACCGCCAACGGAGACGATGCCAAACAGTTGCGGTCCCGACTCCACATCCGAGGGCGCACTGCCGCTCGGCTCGAACGCCGACAGCGTGGGCGCCGGTTCTGCGCCTGGCGCCACGAAGCGCGCGATCGGTTCCTTGCGGCTGGCACTGAACGCGTTCGTTTGCACGATCGCGCGCGCCAGCGAATCGGTCCTGGCGGCTGTCCTGCTCGACGTGCCCGCTGAGTCGCGGTCGGTCGATGGGATGCGTCGTGCATCCGGCGCCACCGCCGTCGACGCGGGCAGCACCAGCATCACGACCGCGATCAGGCCGCACACGACGGAGAAGACGTCGAGCACCTGGTGTCGGCGCCATCCATGCAGGGCGCTCACTCCATCACCATCGGTGCGCGAACGCCAACCGTGACGCGCAGCACATCGGGCGCACCGCGCAACGCGGGGTTGATCTGCACGGTGAGGCGTTCCACCGTCGTGATGCGCGGCGCCTGCGCCAGTTGCGCCAGCAGCGCCGCCAATCCGTGAATGTCGCCGTAGGCCGAGAGGGTGGCGGTGAGGTCGCCCTCACTCGTGAGATCGGGACCGACGTCCACCCGGTCCACCACCAGGCCGCTGGCGTCGGCCGCGCCCTGCAGCAGCGTTTGCAGCGCGCTCGCCCCCAGCGCACTGGACCGCGCGTGGATCACGCGCCGCGCGCCGCCCGCCAGCAATGCTTCGGTGGACGACGCGGCCGCCTCGAGCTCGCTCGCCTGCCGCTGCAGGCCCTTCAGTTGCGCCACCTGCGAACGTACGCGCTCAAGCTGGACCTCACGCTCGCGCCAGCGTGTGACGGCAGGCAGCACACCATACGTGACGAGCAGTGACAGCGCGAGCACGAGCATGCCGCCGATGACGACGCCACGCTCAGGCGACGGGGCCTGCCTGGTCGTCATTGGCCACCTCGCGAGACGGGCGGCGTGCCAGTGGTCTGAAACACGATCGAGAACGAGCTACGCGTGCGTCCACTCTCGAGATAGCGGGTGCTCGGGGCGGCCGCCCGCACATTGACGAATGCGGCATCCGCATCGAGCAGCGGCACTAATGCCGCGGCGTCATTGGCACTTCCGTCGATACGCCACTCCGCGCCGGCCCACTCGAGTCGTTGCATGAATGCGTCCCGCGGGAGCACGGCGCCGAGTCGAGCTAACACCGCCGCTGGTGCGTCGGCGCGCGCGGCGCCGCGATCCGCCGCCGCGATCGCCGTCTGCTCGCTTTGCGCGCGCACCAGTCGCTCCTGAGCCGCGCGCGCGCCGGCGGTGCTTTGCTCCAAGGTGGCGGCCTCGCGCTGGAGCGCGAGCAGCTGCCGTTCACGCCAGCGATCCCCGCTCCACGCCAACAGCAGGAGTGCCGCCGCCGCGAACGCAATCGATTGCCACCAGCGTCGCGTGCGCTGCTGCTGCCGGCGCGCGCGCATTGGGGTATCGAGCAGCTGCCGATCCAGTGGGCCGGTCGAGGCTCGCCAGGCACCGTCCGCCAACTCAACGATCGTGAGCGTGCGTTCGATGGGCGCGCCGGCACTGCGCGTGCGTCGGGCTTCCCGTACCAGCCCGTCGCGAATCGTGAGCTGTCCGGTGGCACCAGGATCGGCGGGTACCGCCCATCGTCCGTTGTGGCCACCACGGGCGGCCGCTTCGCCAAGCGTCACCACGGCGCGTACCGGACTCCACAACGCGAGCACGTCGATCCACGACGCCAGCAGCGCGCTCGGCATGGCAAAGGCCACCGCGCCGTCCGTGGCCACGGCCGCGGGCTCGCGCAGTGCGAAGTACCGGTCGCTGTCGCGTTGCAGCATGCGCACGCGCACGTCGTTCGACACGGGCGGCAGCTGCGGCTCGGCGATCTCGAGAAACGCGAGGCCGATGATCACCACCAGCGCGCTTGGGGTGCCGAACTCCGCGCGGAGCGCCTCCGCCATCGGCGCCGGTGCCTCAGGGCGCCACGCGATGCGCGTGACCCCGCCCGCGCCCTCCCGAGCCAGCGCGTAGACGGCGTCGGACTCCAGCAACAGGCACAGTGCGCCGCTCATCGATCCTGCTCCCGCCACCGCACGAGGCGCAGCTCCGCACCACTCACATCGAAGACCGCCTGAATCTCCCGGGTGAGCACGTGCTCAAGCCGCCAGCCGCGCGCAATCACCAACACCCGCGACGGACGGTCGACCAGCGTGCCGGTGGCGGCGGCGAGTACACGGCGTGACGCCGCCCGACGATTCACCCGGCCATCACCATCGACCGTGAGATCGGCCGCCAGCGCGTCGAGCCACGTCGATTGCATGCCGGGCACCGTCAGCAGTTCGTCCAGCGAGGTGAACGGCTGCATCACACGCGATGCGGGCGCTCGCCCGAGCATCGCGGCGACCACGGAATCGCGCTGAAGGCGCTGCTGCATCGCCTCGGTGGGTGCCGACGTCGCGCCAGCGATCGTGCCGGACGCGCCGACGGACGCGCCGACGGACGCGCCGACGGACGCGTCGCCTCGGACGTGCGCCTCGATCGCCTCCGCGAGGCGACGGGCCTCGCCCGGTGGCGCGACCGTCGCCAGCAACTGCTGCAGACCGTCGGCACCCGCCGTGTTCACATCGAGCCGCGCACTGACATCGACGACGGCCGTCGCGAACACCCCGTCGCCGACGGTGTCCTGCACCACGGAACCGGTGCCGGCCAGAAGCGCGTCGAACACCCGATCCCGCTGTGTCGAGTCTGCGCCGGCCTCACGAAGTCGCGTCTCGATGTGCGCGCGCGCCGCCAGCACGCCACTCTCCGCCATGGCCCGCGCGGTGGCCTGCGATCGCCGATTGTCGACCACCGCCGCCGCCTGTCGCGCCTGGCTGCTGGCGATGGCGGTCACGCTGGCGAGCACCGCGATGGTGACGAGGGCCACCACCAGCGCGGCCCCGCGGCGCGCGCGACGGCACGATGGGCGGGTCACGAGCGCGGCCTCTCCAGCGGCGCCAGCAGGACACGAAGTGGCATCGGTATGGCGTCGCTGGACCCCGTGCCGTCGGGCCGCTGCCAGGTCAGCTCAATCGCGTGAGGCCGGTCCTGGGCAATCGGCCAGTCGGCGCGCCAGATCGCGGTCGCCAGCCTCGTCGCATGCTCCAGCACCCGCACGTCGAAGCGGGTCACGGGCGACAACATGGCGGTCAGCGGCGACGCGTCGATCTCACGTCCCGTGGGCGTCGCGCGCACCACCACGGCCGAATCGCGGAGCGCCACTTCCACCCGCCA
>CAMBRJ010000405.1 GCA_945870175.1 Gemmatimonas phototrophica | reverse complement strand
GTCCTTGCTTGAGGCCAGCGCCCCACTTGAAGCGCGCAAACATCGGATAGCCGCTGGAGAGGCCGCCGCGGGCGATCCAGATGGTGCCGCCGATCCCGAGTACCACGGCCACCAGCAGGAGCAGACCGACAAGCAGTTCGTCGCGTCGTTTTGTCGTCATGTATGGAGAGAAAGCAGGCCGTCAGGCCTGAATGAATGGAGCAAGGACGGCAGCCACGAGGGCATCGAGCACCAGAATGCACACCGACGCGATGACGACGGCGAGGGCGGTGGAACGCCCCACGCCCTCGGCACCCGCTTCGGTCACATAACCCTCGTACGAACAGACGAAGGAAATGGCCGCGCCGAACAGGAACGCCTTGATCAGTGAGTACACCACCTGAAACGCCGTAAAGGCCAGGCGAAGGCCTGCCACGAAGTCATCGGTGCGCACGTCGGTGGAGGTGATCAGAATCGCCCACGCGCTCACGATCGCCGCGCTGTTGGCCAGAACGACCAGCGCCGGCAACATCACGATACCCGCGAGGAAGCGCGGCAGGGCGAGATAGGCGACCGGGTCGAACGAGAGCGTTTCGAGCGCGTCGATCTGTTCGGTTACCCGCATCGTGCCGATCTCGGCCGTCATGCGTGCACCCACCCGCCCGGTGAGGACCAGTGCCGTCAGCAGCGGTCCCAGCTCCAGCACGATGCTCTGTCGCGTGATCAGACCGACGACCGACAGTTGCACCCCAGGAAAGAGCTGGTAGCGCGTCTGGAAGGCCGTCACGCCGCCCAGGAAGGCGGCGACGATGATCGTGAGGGGCACCGACTCGACGCCCATCGTGCGCATCTGTCGGATCGTTTCCGGGATCCAGGTTCCCGGATCGCGCACCCCGCGCACGATGTCCCGTGCGAAGTAGGCGCGCTTGCCGAGCGCGCGGAGAATACCCTCGGCGCGTCGCTCCGCCACGCGCACGATCATGCCCGTAGGGCGCATCAGGTGCGTACCCGAGCCAGCAGCACGAGGGCGAACAGCCCGCACGCGAGGTTGGGAACCCATGCGGCTATATCGGGGGGCATGAGCCCCTTCCCGCCAATCGCTTTGGTCAACTGAATAAGCACGAGAAAAAGAATAGTCGTGGCCAAACTCACCGCGATACCGTAAGCGGCGCCACCGCGCTGCGAACTGGTTGCCAACGGTGCGCCGAACAGTGCAATGATGAGACATGTGACCGGAATTGCCAACTTCAGCATCCGTTCCACGCGCAGCAGGTTGACGTCGGCTCCCGAGCGTTCCAGCGCGGTGATGAACCGCGACAGATCGGCAAAGTTCATCTCCGTCGGTTGCCGCTCGGTGGCCTGCAGCTCCTGTGGCTTCTCCGTGAACTGCCGGTCGACGAGGGAATCGAAGGCCACGGCCCGGTCGGTGGAGTCGTTGGGGACGAAACGCACAATGCCCGACTTGAGCACCCAGCCGCGAGCGTTGGACCACGTGGCGCTCTTGGCCGCCACCAGCAGTCCAGGCTGCTGTGCCGACCCGCGTTCCTCGATCTCCATGTTCTCCACGAATCGCTGTTTTACATCGAGCGTGTAGATCCGGTAGACGCGGCCCGTTTCACTGGCGAAGGCGAAGTTGTAGCGATTGTTGTCTCGGTCCTGTCCCTTGCCGGCGAGCAATTTCAGACGCTGCGCATTCGCTGGCGGCGCAATCTCGGCGAACACCAGATCGATGCCCATCGCTATCGTCGCCATGAAGAGGATTGGCGCAATAAACCGGTAGAAACTGATCCCAGAGGCTTTGGCGGCCGTAATCTCGGAATATCGCGTGAACGTGCCGATGGAAAATACCGTCGCGAACAGCACCGCGGCTGGCAGCACCATGAACAGCGTGTCGGGAATCCAGTACACGTAGCTCAGGGCCACCGCTTTGAGCGCGAGTTTGCGCTCAGTGTACTTGCGCAGGTTGTCGACCAGGTCGATCACGAACACCAGCACCGGGAAGCCCAAGGTGGTGACCGTGAAGATGCGCGTGAACTCGGCTGCCACGTAGCGATCGAGCGGCGTAATGAAGCGACGGCTCACGCGTCCACCGCCGCGGCCTGTTCCTGCCGCATCTGCGCGGCGAGCGCCCGTCGCGCCCCGCGGTCGGCCCACCAGTCACGGATCCCGCCGCCGCGCGAGGTATCGGTCGTCGATTCCACTCGCCACAACAGCACCACACCGATCAGCGTGAAAATGGCATTCGCGATCCACATCGCAATCGAGGCCGGCACCAGGCCTTTGTCGGCCAACGCTTCACCGCCCATCAGACAGATGTAGTACAACCCGAACACGCCGATGCTGACGCCGAGCGTCGCGCCCACACCGCCGCGTGGAAAGCGCAGCGCGATGGGTGGACCGAACAAGACGAACACGAGACAGGCAAACGAGAGGGCGAACTTCTTATGGATCTCGACCGTGAGGCCGTCGAGTCCTTCGCGTGAGGCCATGAGCTGGGCTTCCGAAGCGTTCATCGCGCCGCGATACATGGTCATGGTGTCGATCGCGGGAGGCATCGGCGCCGCGATGGTGACCGCGGGCGGTGGCGGAGGGATGACGGCGCCGAGGCTGTCCTTCAGCGTGTCGCCGGGCGGCGTAACCACCGGCGCCTGCGGGACGGCGGTCACGACCGGCACCTGCGGGACGGTGGTCACGACCGGCGCCTGCGGGGTGGCGGTCACCACCGGCGCCTGTGCCTTGGCCTTCTTGGGGAGAAACAGCGACGGCAGCGTCACGCAGTAGAACCGCGCCAATCCTTCCTCGGCGGGCCGGTCACGCGGCGCCCTGAGCGTCTTCGTGCCCGGGGCGACGAGTTGGCTGGCGTACATGATGTATTCCTGCCGCACCCGCCGGAACTCCAGCGCATCGGCCGCGTACCGCCGGTGCATCTCGCACACCGTCATCTCGCGGTCGCTCCGGTAGTCGTCGTTGCTGGTGCTCTCGAAACCGCGGGTGATGCCGCGCACCTTCACCGTTTGGTCACTGAAGAAGCTGCGCTGCAGCCGCCTGGGATCACCACGGACAAATTCCTGCGAGTATCCATCGAACAGCTGCAGCAGCAGATCTTGCCCATTGGGGGTGAGCGAGAACACGCCGCTGTCGGCGTAGATCGTCTTGCGCTCCGGTCCCTTGGTGAGATCGTAGATCACGACGTCATACATCTTGTTGGTGTTCGCATCGCTGCGGGCGATCCGGAGGAAGAACTGGTCCGTAATCGCATTCATCGCCTGATCCCGCAAGGCGAGCGTCGGCTTCGTCTTGGCGATATCGTTCTGGAGAATGCGCAGTTCGTGGTTGGCGCGCGGCAGCACTTGGTCGTTGAACGCGCCCATCGCGATCGACAACAGGAAGGCGCAGGTCAGGACCGGCAGCATC
>CAMBRJ010000404.1 GCA_945870175.1 Gemmatimonas phototrophica | reverse complement strand
CTCGATGAGGCCACGCGATTCGAGATGCGCGATCGCCTTGCGATACGCCACGCGGTCGAGGGGCACCGGCAGATCGAGCGCGTCCGCCTGCACTCCCAGATCGGCGCAGGTGAGCGCGACGCGCTCGGATTCGCCGGCCAACTGAAAGTCAGGCGCCGTGGGCTTCAGTGACTCGAAGCGAATGTCGCGATCGCTGAGAATGAACACACGGCCATGCTCGACGCGGCCGTGCACGCGCCCCGCCATCTGCAGAATCTCGTTCGAGCCCAGATGCACGCGCGTGAGCACGTTGCGTCCGCGGTCGATCACGTTGGTGAAGCGCGTGTCGTCGATGATGACGGTGTCGAGCCCCGGCACATTCAACGCACTCTGCCCGGCCGCCGTCATCGCGAGGAAGAACGGCTTCGGCACCACGCCCTCGAGGAAGGGACGGATCACGCGAATCGGCTCACCGCCGTGATAGTGCGCGGCCGTGATACGCGGATAGCGCAGCCGTACCCACTCCGCCGCTTCTTCGACCGACGCGCGCGTGGGCAGGAAAATCGCCACCCCGCGCTCCGAGCGTGACACTTTCTGCAGGAACTTGTCGTCGAGAAAATTCAGTGGCTGCTTGCGCTCGACTTCGACCTTCGCGGCCTTGGTCGCATCGAACGCCGACACCTGCAGCACCTCGGCGCTGTCGAGATAGCGCGCATAGAACGTCGGATCGACCGTGGCCGACAACCAGATGAAGCGACAGCCCACGCGCTTGCCGAGCGCGAGACACAGTTCGAGCTCCGCGCTCGTCTGGTGGATCTCATCGACGACCAGCGTGTCCGATGGCTGAATGTCGCCGTCCTGAAACCAGCGGCGCGCGATGCCGGTCGTGATGACCACGACGTTCCACGACGGCGTCTCCGGCGTCGCTTCCCGTTCCCGGTTCACGACACCGGCCTTCAGCTCGGTCGTCCCGAGAATCGTCTCCGCGATGGGACGAATGGCCAGGGTCTTGCCGGTGCCCGTGCCCGCCACGATGCCGAAGCCCTGCCCACTCGACGCGAGGCGTCGCAGATCGTCGCCGCGCGTGCGTTCGAGAAACGTGTCGAGGTGCAGGCCGACCGCGAGTTCGATCGTTTCGCACGCCGCGCGCGTCGGCGCGATGACGATGACGCGCCCAGTGGGCGGCTTGGCCGCGACAAAGGCGTCGCGGTCGGGGGGTAGGTAACGATCACGTGGAGTGCGCACCTGTCAAATCTACTGCGGCTGCGGGCGTCGTTGGATCATTCGGGTCCGTACGCGTAGTATTCCGGAATGCACCCCCCGGTCCGCTGCACCTGGCCCGTCAAACCACTCGACGTGGCGTATCACGATCTGGAGTGGGGCGTGCCGGTGCACGAGGACCGAACGCTCTTCGAGTTCATCACGCTGGAAGGGGCACAGGCTGGCCTGAGCTGGTCCACGGTCCTGGCCAAGCGCCTGCATTATCGAGACGCCTTTCGACAGTGGGACGTCGAAGCGATCGCGGCCTTCACGCCGGTGCAGGTCGATGGGCTCATGCAGAACGCGGGGCTCGTCCGTCATCGCCAGAAACTCGAGAGCACCGTGAGCAACGCCCGTGCCTTCATTCAGGTGCAGGACGCATTCGGGACGTTCGACGCCTATCTCTGGCGTTTCGTTGACGGCACGCCACTGAACCGGCGGCTGGTCGAGTCGCGCCAGATGCCCACGCAAACCGCGCACTCCGACGCGATCTCGAAGGATCTGAAGGCCCGCGGGTTTCGCTTCGTGGGCACCACGATCTGCTATGCGTACATGCAGGCCGTCGGGCTCGTGAACGATCATCTCGTGACGTGCTTTCGGCACGACGAGATCACCGGCCGCTGACGGCGCGTGATCGGCCGCACCGGCAGGGGCGGCCTACCGCTGAATCAGCTTGACGCGCTGGCCGTTCTTGAAGATTTCGATCCGATCGGCGCGGCCGTCGCGATTCACGTCGGTCCACACCTGCAGCAGTTCGTTGCTCTGGTCGAGAAAGATGGCGCGCCAGGGCACGCCGCCGCGCCCCTGATCGGGCACGCGCACCGTGAACTCGTTGGTGCCGAGCCACTGCATGATCTCGGTGCTGGGCCGCCCTTGCACGACATCGAGCACCGCGCGCATCGGTGGAAGGACCTGCGGGTAGGCGCGAGCGGCGTACTCCGGCAGATCATCGCAGCGACCATCCTTGTCGAGGTCGTTGCAGACCGGCGGCCCATAGCGCTGGTCGTCACACCACCCGTCGCCATCGCGATCGAGACAGGTCGCCGACCCGTAGCCCGGCGGTCGGACACCCGGTGCCGGATTGAAATAGCGCGGATCGTTCACCGCGCCCGGCACCACCACGCCGCCTGGCGTCACGTACCCGCCATATGACCCCGCGGGCCCAGGCGGTGACACCGCACCGCCCGGAAACGACGAAGCCGGCGAGGAATTCACCGGCTGATCGCCATGTAACTGTGCGTCCGTGATCTTCTTGGCTTCCCATGCGTCCCGGGCCCGCGGATCCGCCGGCGAGAGATCCGGCGGAATCAGCGGAGCGCCCTTCTTGTCTGTCGGCTTGGCGAAGCCCTTGATCGGCACGTCCGGCTTCTTCCCCTTCGCCGCGTCGTCACCGTAGATCACACGGCCGTTGGCGGGCTTGTTCCGCACCGCGCTGGCGCAGTCGGTCGGGGCCGGCTGCTGCGCGGCCGGTACCCCGTCCACCCACACGCGGCACATACCGGCGGGCGGACGATAGTCTTTCGGAACGTCGTTCTTATCGTTCTTCTCGCTTCGACCCTGCGCGTAGGCGCGCCCCGCACTGAGCGAAAGGCTCAGCACGGCTGTCGTCGCAAGGATTCGCCACTTCATCGGAAACATGCCTTCCTCCTGCAGAACGTCGCGCGCCGTCCACCACGGAGAGCATACGGACGTCCCGAACGCTCTCTAGGGCAGAGTCCATGCCAAGACGGACCCGTCCGTCGGCTGGCGCACTGCTGCGGTGTAAGTATCGGCACCACGGTACCCTACGGACAGGGGGAGGGTTCACTGGGTAACAAGCAGCGTCCGTAGCAGTGGACACCGGCTGTCTTAAAAACAGTAAGTGTAGGGAGGGTCGTGTTCGCCTTACGCCGTAGCCCCGCCCCCGTACGTCGCCGTTAATCTCCGAACGAGATCCCCATCATCCGCGCGGCTTGGACCACGTCGTGCGCGGGATCGACGCGCTTTGTTTCCTTCAGCACCTCATCGATGGGAATGGTGACGAGGTGCGGCGACTGCAACGCCACCATGTGTCCCCAGCGCTTGTCGGCCACGGCTTGCACGGCCGCCGCACCGAAACGCGTGGCCAGGAGCCGGTCGTAGCCAGTGGGGGATCCGCCGCGCGGTAAGTGCCCGAGCACCATGGAGCGGGTTTCCTT
>CAMBRJ010000403.1 GCA_945870175.1 Gemmatimonas phototrophica | reverse complement strand
AGCCGGAAGCACCGCTTCCGCCCGCCCTCACACGTTCGCCACCACATTGCTTCCCTCATCGCATCCACCATTGCCAACCGTGGTCCCGGCCGTGGTCGGTATCCTGACCATCTCCGACCGCGCTTCGTCGGGCGTGTACGAAGACAAATCGGGCCCGGCGATCGCGTCGGTGTTCACGCGCTGGATCGCGTCGCCGTGGCGGGCCGAGTACCGGCTGGTGCCCGACGAGCAGCCGCTGATCGAGGCGGCGCTTCGTGAACTGGCTGACGACCTGCACTGCGCCTTGATCGTGACCACCGGGGGGACCGGGCCGTCGCCGCGCGATGTCACACCGGAGGCGACGGTGGCGGTGTGTGACCGGCTGTTGCCGGGGTTTGGGGAGCAGATGCGGGCGGTCTCGGTGAAGACGGTCCCCACGGCGATCTTGTCGCGTCAGGTGGCGGGCACCCGCGGGAGTTCCCTGATTATCAATCTCCCCGGAAAGCCGGCGGCGATCGAGGAATGCCTCGGCGCGGTGTGGGCGGCGGTCCCATATTGCATTGATCTTATCGGAGGGCCGCGGCTGCTGTTCAGCGCCGAGGCTCCCGCTCCGTTCCGCCCCACCAGCGCGTAAGCGCGAGCCCGTGCCATGAGCCTGTCTCCCGAGCTGCTGAAGATTCTCGTCTGCCCCAAGTGCAAGGCATCGTTGGAGCACTATGCGGGTCCGCCCGAGGTGTTGGTGTGTCGGGGCTGCCGCCTGGTGTATGCGGTGCAGGACGGCATTCCCGTCATGCTGATCGACGAAGCGCAGCCGTTGGACGACGCGACGTATCCGCCCACCGCGTGAGCACCACGCCGAACCCCGAGTGGCGCGACGGCACGCGGGTCGTGCGGGCGGGCTTGCCGAACGCCACGCCCGGCACGCCGTACTTGGCCGGTCCGGTGTTCGCGGCGCCCTATCATGCGCCGGGCGATCCCACTGCCTCGCCGTTCACCTATGGCCGCTTTTCCAATCCCACGTGGGTGGCGTACGAGCAGGCGCTCGAGGCGCTCGAGGGCGGGCCGTGTCTGCTGTTTCCGAGCGGCATGGCGGCGTCCGCGGCGGTGCTGGCCACGATGGTGCCGCCCGGCGGCACGCTCGTGATGCCGGCCGAGAGCTACTACACGACGCGGATGATCGCGACGCAGGACTTTCCGGGTGCGTGGTTTGCCGCGCAGGGTATCACCGTGGTGATGGCGCCGACGGTGGGCGATGGGTTGCGCGACGCGCTCCACGGGGCGTCGGTGCTGTGGCTCGAATCGCCCACGAATCCCGCGCTCGACGTGTGCGACATCGCGGCGCTGGCGCAGGCGGCACACGCGGCGGGCGCGCTGGTGGTCGTGGACAACACGACGGCTACACCGTTGCTGCAGCAGCCGCTCGCGCTCGGTGCCGACTTTGCCGTGGTGTCCGACACGAAAGCGATGACGGGGCACGCCGACTTGGTGCTGGGGCACGTGGCGTGCCGTGACGCCGCGCACGCCGACACGATTCGCACCTGGCGCACGCGCATGGGCGTGATTGCCGGGCCGATGGAAGCATGGTTGGCGCATCGTTCGTTGGCGACGCTCGACGTGCGACTCGCGCGCCAGTGTGACACCGCGATGCAGATCGCGCAGATGCTGGCGGTACATCCGAAGGTGCATGGTGTGCGCTATCCCGGGCTGCCGCAGGACGCGTCGTTCGCGATCGCGTCTCGCCAAATGAAGCGGTTCGGCGGCGTGATCAGCTTCGCGCTCGATGATGCGGCGGCGGTGACGCGCTTCTTCGCGGCGTCCACGCTGGTATACGAGGCGACGAGCTTCGGTGGGGTCCATACCAGCGCCGAACGTCGGGCGCGCTGGGGCGGTGATGCGGTGTCGGAAGGATTCGTGCGACTGAGCATCGGGCTCGAGGACGTGCGCGATCTGTTGAACGATTTCGAACGCGCCCTCGGCGCGGTCTAGAGGAACAGGCATGACGAAGCGGATCGATCGACGCGATTTTGTCGCGTCGACACTGGCCACGGCAGCGGCTACGGCAGCCGCCGCCACCATCGGAACGGTGACGACACTTGTGCCGATGCACACGGCGCAGGCGGCCGTTCCTGAACGTGACGGCATGCAGCCCGACGCATTCCCGTATGCTGAGCTCAGTGTGGCGGAGCTGCAGTTGCGGATGACGAAGGGCACGCTCACCTCGCGCACCCTCACGGCGGCATATCTGTCGCGTATCACCGCGGTGGATCGCAGTGGCCCGACACTGAATTCGGTGATCGAAACGAATCCCGATGCGCTCGCGATTGCAGCCGAACGCGACGCCGAACGTCGCGCGGGGAAGGTGCGTGGTCCGCTCCACGGCATTCCGGTGCTGATCAAGGACAACATCGACAGCGCCGATCGAATGCAGACGACGGCCGGTTCACTGGCGTTGGTGGGCAAGCCGGCACCGCGCGATGCGTTTATCGTACAGCGACTGCGTGATGCTGGTGCGGTGCTACTGGGCAAGACGAATCTCAGCGAGTGGGCGAACTTCCGCTCCACACGGTCCACGAGTGGTTGGAGCGGACGGGGCGGACAGACGCGCCATCCGTTCGTGATCGACCGGAACCCGTGCGGCTCGAGCTCGGGCACCGGTACCGCGATCTCGGCCAACCTCGCCGCCGTGGGCATCGGCACGGAAACCGACGGCTCGATTATTTGTCCGTCGTCGATTTGCGGACTGGTCGGCCTCAAGCCGACGGTTGGGTTGTGGAGCCGCAGTGGCATCATCCCCATCTCGTCGTCGCAGGATACGGCAGGGCCGATGGCGCGCTCGGTGTCCGACGCCGCGGCGCTGCTGGGTGCACTCACGGGCGTGGACTCGCGTGACGGCGCCACGGCCGACAGTGCGGGAAAGAGTGTCGCCGACTACACCACGTTTCTGAATGCGAAGTCGCTGCAGGGTGCGCGCATCGGTGTGGCGCGCAACATGGCGGGTTTTCACCCCATGACCGATGCCGCGTTCGAGCGCGCGATCGAATCGCTGCGCAAGGCGGGGGCGGTGATCGTGGATCCGGCCAACGTGCCGACCGTCGGCAAATACGATGAAGCGGAACTCGACGTGATGCTGTACGAGTTCAAAGCCGGTGTGAACGCGTATCTCGCCGAGCGCGGCACTACCGTTTCGGTACGTACCATGGATGACGTGATCGCGTTCAATCGCGCGAATGCCAGTGCGGAGATGCCGTACTTCGGACAGGAGCAGATGGAGCGCGCGCAGGCCATGGGTTCGCTCGACGAGGCGAAGTATCGCGACGCGGTGGCCACGTGCCGACGACTGTCGCGTGACGAAGGCCTTGATGCGATCATGGCGCAGCACGCACTCGATGCGATCGTGGCGCCGTCCAACGGACCGTCGTGGCCGACCGACTTGATCAA
>CAMBRJ010000402.1 GCA_945870175.1 Gemmatimonas phototrophica | reverse complement strand
GCGGTCGAGACCAGCGTCAGCGCGTACTCGCCGTTGATGGCCGACGGCGACGTGAGGCAGGTAGTGATGCTCGAGCTTCCCGCGGGCGGGATGAACACCTCGCCCAGGGCCAGCACACGCGCGGTGATCGGACCGCACACGCTCGATCCCGTGGGCGAGATGGTCACCGGCACGGTGTCGGCGCGGCCGGAGGCATCGGCGACCACGCGGGCGGTGCCGACGGCGACGGCCGTGACGAGCCCGGTCGAATTCACCGAGGCCAGCGCGGGATCGAGCGTGCTGTAGCTGATCGACTGGCCGACGATGGTATTGCCGTACTGATCACGCAGCGAACCGCGCACGCGCACGGTGTCGCCGACGTTCAGATAGGCCGCTTCCGGTGACGCCACCAGCAGGGCCGCCGGTCCGGCAATCACCGTGGCCGTGAAGACCACTGGCGTGACGCCATTTACCTGAGCGGTGAGACGTGCGGTGCCGGCGGTCGTGCCCAGCGTCCAGCTCGTCGTGGCGACACCACGCGCGTCGGCGGTGGATCGTGTGGGCGCGGCGATACCCGATCCTACGCCCACGTCCCAGTCCACACGTGCTCCCGATATGGTCTTGCCACTCTTGTCGGTGACGATGACCGAGAGCGGCACACTCAGCGCGGCGCCCACCGCACCGGTCTGCGCGTCGCCGGCTTGCGTCCGAATGGCGGCCGCGACCGGTCCGGGACCCGTGCTCTTTTCGCCCGAGCACGCGCTCAGGAGCAGCAGCGCGGCGCTGGCCAGCGTGAGCGGCGTGCGTCGCGCGCAGAGGCGCATGGTGCGGGCTGAAGCCGGACGATCAGAAAGGCGGCGAAACGAGAGCATGTCGACTGCGGTTTGATGGAGGTCGGACGATTCCGCCGAGTGCGCGAAGCGGGTGTACATTCCAGCATGAGATCGGGTGGGATTCGACCAGTGCTGCTCCCTGTCCTGTTCACCCTCGGCCTGCTCAGCTGTTCCGAGCGAGGACGATCGGCCCGACCAGGAAGAGCGGACTGGTTTCGCGCGATGCCGGATGAGCGTCCACAGATGTTGAACGTCGACGTGCCCTTCCGGTATCCAGTGACACTGTATGAGCAGAAAATACAGGGCAACGTGTTGCTTCGGCTGTTTGTTGCGTCGGACGGTCTCGTTGTACCCGAGAGTACACGGATTATCGAGCCGTCCGGTCACCCCGCGCTGGATGCGGCGGCATTGGCCGGCGTCTCCCAGCTGCGGTTTCGCGCCGCCCGCCTGCGTGGTACCCCGATGCCCGTGTCGTTGATCTTCCCCGTGCATTTCCGACATCCCGAGGGGCCAACGCTCCCCGGGGACTCCCTGTGACGAAACCTGCCATGTCCACCACCCTGGCGACCCCCCACACGTCCGACGCGGCTCCCACCGACGCGGCCGTGCCTGAAGAACACATCCGGCACCGCCGCCCCTACGGCAGTGTGCTGGAAACGATCGGCTGGACGCCGATGATCCGATTGGCCCGCGTGGCCCGTGGCATCCGGACGCCGCTGTACGGCAAGGCCGACTTCTTCAATCCGGGCGGCAGCGTCAAGGATCGGGTCGGCATGCCGATGATCGAGTCACACGAGCGGGCCGGCACCCTGAAGCCGGGCGGCACGATCGTGGAGGCGACGAGCGGCAATACGGGCGTCGGTCTGGCGATCGCCGCGGCGCTCAAGGGCTATCGCTGCATTTTCACGATGCCCGACAAGATGTCGCAGGAAAAGGTGCGTCTGCTCAAAGCGTTCGGGGCCGAAGTGATCATCACGCCGACCGCCGTCGCGCACGATCATCCGCAGAACTACGTGATGATGGCGAAGCGGATCGTGAGCGAGACGCCGGGCGCCGTGCTGGCGGGGCAGTTCGAGAATCCGGCCAATCCGGCGGCGCACATGGCGACCACGGGTCCTGAGATCTGGGAGCAAACCGACGGGCGTATCACGCACTTCGTGGCCGGTGCCGGCACGGGCGGCACGATCACCGGCGTGGCGCGCTACCTCAAGAGCAAGAACCCGCACATCAAAATCATTGCGGCCGACCCCATGGGATCGGTGCTGGCCGAACTGTGGCGCAGCAAAGGCGAGGGCCATCCCACCGGCGCGCCCTACAAAGTGGAAGGCGTGGGCCAGGACTGCGTGCCGCTCACGCTCGACATGAGTGTGATCGACGAATTCATCTCGGTGAGCGACAAGGATGCCTTCGGCATGGCGCGTCGTCTCACGCGCGAAGAAGGCATCTTCGTGGGTGGTTCCGCCGGCATGATTGCGCATGCGGCCATGAACGTGGCGCGTCGTCTCGATGATCCGGAGGCGTGCGTGGTGACGTTTCTCTGCGACACCGGCGAGCGCTATCTCAGCAAGGTGTTCAACGACGAGTGGATGCGCGAGAATCAGATGCTCGACGTCTCGCCGACCACCATCGAAGCGGTGCTTGGCAACAAGGACGCCAGTGCACCGGCGATCGTGAGTGTGTCGCCCGGGACCTCGGTGCGTCAGGCGATCCGCTTGATGGCGCTGCACAACGTGTCGCAAGTGCCGGTGATGGATGGCGCGGTGTGCATCGGCAGCGTGGCGGAATCGCAGCTCACGTCGAAGTCACTGGCCGACCCGAAGGTGCTCGATCAGTCGGTGAGCGACGTGATGGACCAGCCGTTCCCGGTGGTCGACAGCGATCAGCCGGTGGAGAGCGTGGCGAAGCTGCTGTCGAAGAGCAACCGCGCCGTGTTGATGAAGAAGGACGGGGTGGTGCAGGGGATCGTGACGCGCTTCGATGTACTCGAACATCTGATGCACCGCTGAAGAACCGCTGAAGCACCGCTAGCCGACGCTCGGCGCGCATTGCGCCATTAGAGCTTGATGCGCGTGGTCTGGATGGGGCCTTGTGGGGTGAGCGTCCCGTCGGCGGCGCGCGCGTAGGTAAACCATAGCACGTTGGCCTCGGTCGAGGCGCTGGTGTAGCCCGCGATGCTTGTGTACGGCACGCTCACGTTGGCGCCCTGCACGAGCTTGGCGCACTGCGCTCCGCATGGCGGATAGAGCGCAATCGTCATCTGATCCTTGTCGACGACCATGTAGCCCACCACGAACTCCGTGGTGTTGCGCAGTGTGAGCGTGGGGCGAGTGGCCGTCACGACCAGCGTGCCTGCGACGATGCCCTGATTCGGTGTCGGCGCACTGTCGTTGCTGTCCGCGCGGGTGGACTCGTGCGAGCAGGCCGACAGGGCGAGCAGCCCGATCGTGTACAAAGCCACGGTTCGCATCACGGTGATCCGGTGAGGGTGTGAGGGGGCGGTCTCCGAAAATACACCGCGCGTGAGCCCCGGGTGTCACACTCCCGGCGCTCCGTTACTTCGTCACAGTTCTGACGTCTCCCCTACCCGATACGGAACGCCAAAGCTCGC
>CAMBRJ010000401.1 GCA_945870175.1 Gemmatimonas phototrophica | reverse complement strand
GATATCAGCAAACGGCTCCGCACCCGCGTGCTCGACGCCGGCGACCCCACGGTGCCGCTCAATAGCTGCTACGTGGTACGCACCACCTCGCTCGACGATGCCTACACGCTCGACGCCTTGCTCAACTCCACCATCGCGGCGGCCTGGCTCGATGTCCTCGCCGAACCGGCCCGCGGTGGCTTTCGACGGTTCCTTGGCTGGACGGTGGCCGCACTGCCGGTCCCCCACGACTGGCTGCGAGCGCGCACCCTCCTCGCCCCGATCGGTCAACGCCTGGCCCGCCACGAGATCGTGGCCACGATGGAACTCGATCAGGCGGTCGCCGATGCCTACGACGTACCGCTCCGACAACTCACCCCATTACTCGCGTGGTACACGCCATGACGTGGTCTCACCATAGTGCGCGCGACGTGCAGGCTCGACTGGCCAGCGCCCTCATGCCCCCGTCGCCGCCGGCGGAACTCGGCGACATCACGCTGCTCCCCCACCAGCGTGATGCCGTGGCACGCATTCAGACGGCCATCCGCCTGCATCACGGCGCCCTACTGGCCGACGACGTGGGACTCGGCAAAACCTACACGGCGCTCGCCGTGGCCCGCGCGTACGCACAGGTGCACGTCATCGCGCCGGCGGCGCTGCAGCCCATGTGGCGCACGGCCATCACGCACGCGCAGCTGCCGCACATCCGCCTGCACTCGGTGCACGGATTCTCGCGACAGGACGACGTACCCATCGCCGCCATGGCCGATGATGCGCACCCGGGCCTCGTCCGCGAGCACGCCCCGCAGCGCACCCTCGTCATCATCGACGAAGCGCACTACCTGCGTACCCGCCGAACCGCACGCTACACCGCCGTCGCCCGCTTCGTGGCCGGTTGCGACACCCTGTTGCTGTCCGCGACACCATTGCACAACCGAGCGGCCGAGCTGCGGAATCTCTTGGCGCTCTTTCTGGGATCGCGCGCCGATCTGCTGTCGGATACGATGCTCGCCCAGGTGGTGATTCGTCGATCGAGTACGAATACGAACGCGCCGGCCACTGCGGCAACGAGCACGTGCCAGTCAGCCGCGGATCATACGCCGGCCGCCACGCGCCCGCGGATGCTGCAGCACGCGCCGCTGCCCATGCCGCACGACCGCGCCACGCTCACCCAGATTCTCGCGCTCCCAGCGCCACTACCAGCCCATGATGGCGCGGTCGCCGGCGCACTCATTCGACTCGGGTTGCTCCGTGCCTGGTGCTCCAGCGACGCCGCCCTCGCGCACGCCGTGCGACAGCGGCGACTGCGCGGCGACGCACTACGGCAGGCGCTGCGCGCCGGTCGACATCCCACGCAAGCCGAGTTGCGGAGTTGGCTGGTGGGCGATCATGAAGTGCAGCTCGCGTTTCCCGAGCTCATGGCGAATCACGAAGTGGAGAGCGCACCGTTGATCGAGCGTGTGGAAGCGCATCTCGAGGCGCTGGCACTGCTCGCTGAACACCATGAGCAGACCGCGCGGGCAGACGGGGCACGGGCCGATGCCCTGCGTGGGCTGCTCGAAGCGCACCCCGGCACGCCCATCATCGCGTTCTCGCAGTTCACACATACCATTGGCGCGCTCCATCGCGCCCTGTCGGATATCGCCGGCGTTGGTCTGCTCTCCAGCAAGCACGCGCGCATTGCCAGTGGCCGCATCAGCCGCAGCGATGCGCTGGCACGGTTTGCGCCGATCGCGCAAGAACGCCCTCCGCCGCCGGCGCACCAGGCCATTCGCCTGCTGCTCGCCACCGACCTGCTCGCCGAAGGCGTGAACCTGCAAGATGCGGGCGTCGTGGTTCATCTCGACCTGCCGTGGACCGCCGCGTTGCGCGAGCAACGCGTGGGACGCTGCGCCCGCATTGGGTCCCCACACCGCGCGGTGCACGTGTACAGCTTCGCCCCACACCCCGATGGTGACCGTGCACTCCGGCTGCAGCATCGACTGACCGTCAAGGCGGCGTTGTCGCGGCGCTTCGCTGGAGGCGACGCGGTTCACCGTGCACGAGCGCATTCGCGCGAAAGCGCGGCGGATGCGGCATCGCGGTTGTACGCGCGAGTACAGCGCTGGGCCACCGCTGGCGCGGTGTCGGAGCCGTCGCGTCTGGTGATGGTTGGCGCCCTGCGCTCTGACCGGGAAACTGCGTGGATCGCACTCGTCGATCATCAGGGGCAGTCACGCCTGCTCTGCTCGCTCGCGCTCCGCGCCGCCGATCACCGGCGCGTCGTGAGTACGCGTGTGCGTTCCCTGCTGCGCGTCGCGATCATGGCCGATGGCGCGCGCACGGCCGGTGTCTCGTCGAGCGCCGAGCTGGAGACGCCCGTTCGGCGGGCGCTCCGCGATATTCGCCGGTGGCACGCGCGTGCGGCGGCACGCCACGACATCGGCCCTCGCGATCAGTCATTAGCGCCGCAGGCGAAGCGCGCGTCCAGACACATCGCTCAGTGCGTGCAGCGCTGCGGCCCGATTGAGCGTGCGGCGCTGCGGGGGGCGATTGCGGAGGCCGAGCGGATGGTGGCCACGGCGCGAGGCGCGGGCGCCGAGGACGCACTGGCACGCTGGTGTGCGCTGGCGGAGGCCGCGCCGTGCTGGGCGCCGAGGGTGTGGCTGACGGCGTGGCAGCAGGAGCCCGTGCTGGCCAGCGTCGGGCGGGGCCGGCCCCCGCGGCCCGAGGTCGCGTCGAGCAGCGCGGCGCGCGTCCGTGTCCTGCTGCTGATCGGCCCCGATTACACGCCCGATTACACTTCGGCATGTCACGACACGCGCTCTTGTTCGACCTCGACGGCACCCTGATCGACTCCATCGGGTTGCTCCTCGAATCCATGCGATTCGCCTTCGAAGGACGCGAGCGCGCGCCCACCACCGAAGAGTGGGTGGCCGGCATCGGCACGCCGCTGCGCACGCAGTTGGGCGAATGGTGCGATGGGGAGGCCGAGGTAGAATCGCTGGTGGTGCGCTATCGCGACTATCAGACCATTCACTTGCCGAGGCTCACCACGGCGTATCCCGGCGTACTCGACATGATGCAGTGGGCGCGGGCCCAGGGGCACGCCACCGCGTTAGTGACCAGCAAGGGACGTGGCATGACCGCCCGCTCCCTCGAGCACGTGGGGCTGGTTGGCGCCTTCGATGCCATCGTGACCTTCGAGGAGACCACGCGGCACAAGCCGCTTCCCGATCCCGTGTGGCTGGCCCTCGAGCGGCTGGCGTTGCCGGCGTCGGGTGCCCTGTTCGTGGGCGATTCGCCGCACGACATGCACTCAGGCCGCGCCGCCACCGCCCGTTTCGGTTACAGCAGCGACCGGGCCCGGCGATGAGGCCGGGACGGAAGGCTGACGCGAGGCGAACGCAGGGGTGGTCACACGCAGGGCGAGCAATGGGGCTCCGGTAGCTGGTCACCCCATTGGATGACC
>CAMBRJ010000400.1 GCA_945870175.1 Gemmatimonas phototrophica | reverse complement strand
CCGTACGACCTGGGGCGGCCGCTACCTCGCGTGGTGATCGCGGGTTACCGCGCGCCGTTAAACGGCACGACGATTTCGCGCGCGCCGGCCGGTACGGTCACCCGCTGCACCGCGCCGCCGGGCCAGCGCACCCACACGCCGGTGGGGGTCGCACGCAACCCGAACAGCTGCACCGCCCCGTTCTGCGACCAATACCCCGATCCCGCCTGCACTTCGCGCACGGGCCCCATCGTGGCGCCGTACACGATGCGCAGCTGCGCACCGACACCGTCCGGGTTGCCGGACGGACCACGCAAGCGCACGCGGAGACCGACCCGCGCGCCGCGATTCTCGAACAGCCGCGTCTGATCGCCGTTCTGTGACACCGCCAGATCGAGCCGGCCGTCGCGGTTGAAATCGGCGTACGCGGCTCCACGCTGATCGCCGTACACCTCAATCCCCGACTGCTGCGCCGACAGCGGCGTCAGCGCGCCAGCCCCGTCGCCGCGCAGCAACAGACCGCGCCCCTGATCGTGACGCGGCAAACCGATCATGGTGGGGAAGAAGTTCTGTCCAAGAAATACGTCCTCGGCGCCGTCGCCATCGAAGTCCGCGATGGCCGTGGCGAAGGCCGGTGCCTGTTGTGCCTCAGCGGCCAACGGCGTGGCCGTGAAGCGACCGCCCACGTTGCGGAACAGCATGTGATCGAGAGTGCGCACCGCGAGCCGTTGTGTCGCGGCCCCGCCAACCACCGAATCCACCGAGGCGCCGGCGTAGGCGGCAAAGCTTCCCACGCGCGCCACGACATCTTTCACCGCCATGCGCACCCGCGCAAAGCTGTACAGCGGCACCAGCGCCCCCGTGCGGCCGTCAGCGCGGGCCGGTAGCATCTCGATCTCGCCACCGCTGCCGAACGGGCCGTACGTGAGCGTGAGCGGGCGGGCACTGTCGGCCTGCACGCCCGTGTTGCGCCCCCAGCTGGTGGCCACGAGATCGAGCGCACCGTCGCCATCCAGATCGCCCACCGATGCCCCGTTCCACTGGCTCGTCCAGCGCGACAGCCCCCACGACTCGGGGGCCGGGCGGAGCCGGCCATGGCCGTCGTTGAGCAACAACAGCATCGATCCCCAGTCGCGCGTGAGGATGAGGTCGGCGTGCGCATCGCCGTTCATGTCGGCAAACATCCCCGACGTGATCATGCCCACGTCACGCAGCGCGGCGGCATTGGCGGTATCGAACACGAACCGGCCGTTGATCTGGCGGAACAGCCCCGACGAGGCCGGCATCGGATAGCGCAGCGGCAGGGCGCGCGAGCCGACGAACAGGTCGAGTGCGCCATCGGCATCGTAGTCGCCCAGCGCGATCGGTCCGGTGGACGATTCGTGCGACCCAACGGCGGGCTCCGACGGCGCCGACCAGGTACCGCGTGGCAACGTCATGCTGATGGCGGCCGGCTGCGCGATCATGTCCGCCTCGGTGCGGAACTGCCACGTGGCCACACCGGCAATGAGGCGCGTGCCCGTACTGGTGGCCATGCCGAGGACGGTCGTGAGATCTGCCGTGGCCAGCGGTCCACGCGCCGGTTGCGGCACCATCGTGCCGCCACTCGAGCGGAACAGCGCCACGCGTCCCCCCTTCCCGGTGCCGACGATCAGATCCTCGGCGCCATCACGATCGACGTCAAACCACGACACGCCCGGGCCGAGCTGCGACAAGGCGTGCGGCAACAGGAACTGCCGATCCCAGTCATCGAAGCGGTCCTCGACGTGACGGTGTCCCCCCAGCTGCGCCGTGGCATCGGCAAACAGCGCGGTCACCACCGCGGTGGTGTCCACTCGGGCGTCACGCGCCGTGCGCGGCGTGATCTCGTACGCGCGGTTGGCCACGACCCGTTCAATCACACTCTCGCGTCCATCGCGCCACGTGACGACCAGACGCGCCGAGTCGGACTGCCCCATCGCGAACGACATCGTGTAGTCGCTGTGCGACAGGTACAGCCCCCCCGCGACCACCTCGTGCCGCTGCAACGGCACGGCCCCGTGGTACAGCGTAACCGTAGCCCCGACGGCCCGCGTGTTGGGCGCCTCGGCGCGCAGCGTCACGGCAATGCGCGCGGCGGTGGCGTCGTTGCGCAGCACGAGCGCCGGCGCATCGAGGCGATTGATCACCACGTCGAGATCGCCGTCGCCGTCGAGATCGGCGGAGGCGAGTCCGTGCGAGATGTCCTCTTCGGTGCCGAAGCGCCACCGGCTGCCCGCATCCTCGAACGTGAGGTCGCCACGGTTACGATACGCCACGTTCTTGAGGGGCAGCCGCGGAAACAGCCACCGCATGCGCTGGTAGTTCACCGCGGTGAGCCGGTTCTGCAGCCCTTCCTGCACGTCGGCGTCCATGATGTCCCACAGGTGGCCGTTGGCCACGAGAATATCCTGCCAGCCGTCGAGATCGACGTCCATGAACATCGAGCCCCACGACCAACCGCTGGCCTGCACCCCCGCCGCCTGCGAGATCTCCGCGAAGGTGCCGTCGCCGCGATTGAGGAAGAGCGCGTTGCGCTGAAACTGCAGCGACAGCTCCTGCTCACCGGGCTGTTTGGTGAGCGACGTGTGCGTGGGTATCTGCGTCTTGAGACGGCGCGGATCGTTGGCCAGCATGTCCGACGCGAAGAGATCGGGACGCCCGTCACCGTTCACGTCGGCCACATCGATACCCATGGCCGAATTGCTCGTCTGTCGCTGCGCGCGCCAACCGGCCAGACGGAAATTCCCCCGCCCGTCGTTGTACCACAGCTGATCGGGATCCTCGAAGTCGTTGGCCACGTACAGGTCGGGGGCCCGATCGCCGTTGAGATCGACAAACTTCGCCGAGAGGCCGAACGATTCGAATTCTTCGGTCAGCGGTACGCCCGCAGCGTCGAGAAACCGCCCGCCCGTCATCGGCACGCGTGTGAACCGGCCGGTCCCGTCGTTGACGTAGAACTCGTCGGGTTCGGCGCGTTGCGTCATCCGCATGCCGCCCATGTCGGAACGCATCACCAGCTTGTAGTCGCGCCGGTGCTCCGGGACGATTTCATACTGTCCGGACGGCGTCTGCCGCACCATCTGGTTGAACGCATGCTCCTGCGGCGGAATCGTGTCGTCCACGTTGTATGGCTTGTAGTTCGCGATGAACAGCGCGAGCCGGCCACTGCCGTCCACATCGGCCAGGGTCACGGTGGTCGCGCCACGTCCGGTCGTGTCGAGACCGAGGTCTCGCCGCTCGGTGAAATGCGCGTGTCCGTCGTTGAGCAACACGGCGTTGGCACCGGTGGTCGCCAGCAGCACGAGGTCGAGGTCATCATCACCGTCGAGGTCGGCCATCGCAGAGCCGGTGACGTGCCGGTCGCAGGCGCCGACGCCGGCCGTGCGCGTGATGTCCTCGAACGTGAGGTCGCCGACGTTGCGATACAGGGCGCTGCATCCCTCGGTGCGGGCCAGAAAGACATCAGGACGTCCGTCGCCGTCGACATCCCC
>CAMBRJ010000399.1 GCA_945870175.1 Gemmatimonas phototrophica | reverse complement strand
CGTGACGTTGGCGATGGCGGCCGCCAGTCCCCACACGCCGACCGCGCGAACCAGCGAATGCTCGGACCCAGGCGTGGGGGCCGGTGCGGAGGAAGCGGTGGTGCGTTGGGGCATGGGAGTGGCTCGGAGACGAAGACGTTCGGCGCAGGGATGAGACGTACCCTCCGATCGTAACGTACACGGCGTTCCGGCAACGCCCTAGCGCCGTCGCGCGTAAGGAAGCGGGCCCTTGCTCGAAGTCTGGGCGGGGAACAATCTTCATAGAACGTCCCGCTCGTGGTTCCCGCCTGTAGTTCCCGCCCGGCACTGCTGTTCTCGCCCCGCCCTGAGGCTTTGGGATGAAATCTGTCGTTGCACTAGGTGCAGGTTCGGTGATCCTCGCGATTGCCGCCAGTAGTTATGACCGCGTTGTTGCTCGTGTCGAGTCGGTGGCTCTCCAGCCGACGGCGGCGTCGGTCGTGACGTCGCCGGCCAGCTATTTCGCCGCACCGTCGGCGCCCCTCGCGCGCTATCGTGCGACGCTCGATGCAATGCGGCCCCACGTTGGCGCGTCCACGCGCACCCTGGCCCCGGCCGTGCTGAACGACGTCGTCAAGAAGAACTGCGCCGGCTGTCACAGCGACCAGCGGAAGATGGGCAACTTCTCGCTGCAGTCGTTCGACCTGGCCACCATCGGCGCCACCTCGCCGATCATCGCTGAGAAGATGATCGGCAAGCTGCGCACGGGCATGATGCCGCCGCCGGGACGCCCTCGCCCGGCTGGTGACACGCTCGACGTGCTCACCGAAACGCTCGAACGCCAGATGGACGCCATCGCGGTGCGGAAGCCCGATGTGGGTCGTCGCTCGTTTCAGCGGTTGAATCGCGCCGAGTATGAGCGCGCGGTGAAGGACCTGCTCACGGTGAGCGTGAACGCCGAGTCGTGGCTGCCGCTCGATACCAAGAGCGCCAACTTCGATAACATCGCCGACGTGCAGATTCCGTCGGCCACGGTACTGGAAGCATATCTCGACGCGGCCAACGCCATCAGCCGCCTCGCGGTCGGTGATGCCAAGGCCAACCTGTCGACCACCACCTTCAAGGTATCGCGACTCGCCAATCAGAACGGGCATGAGGGCGACACGCCGATCGGCACCCGCGGCGGCGGCTCGGCCACGCACTATTTCCCGGCCGATGGCGCGTATGTGTTCTCGGTGTCGCTGCACTCCACGCCGATCGGCCAGCTGGTCGGTGGCAATGCGCCGTTCGATGAGAAGATCGAGATCTCGGTCGACGGCGAGCGCGTGGCGCTGCTCGACATCGACCGTGGCATGCACGAGAGTGAGCCAAACGGGCTCGATCTCAAGACGGTGCCGATCACGGTGAAGGCAGGCCCGCGCGTGGTCGCCGCGGCCTATGTGCGCACGTTCGAAGGGCCGGTCGAGGATCTCATGACGCCGATCGGCAATAGCTTGCCGGACACGCAGATCGGCATTCAAGACGCGATCACGATTCAGGGCCACATGAAGCTGTTCACGGTCACGGGCCCGTTCAATCCCACGGGGGTGTCGGACACGCCGAGCCGTCGGCGCCTCTTCAGCTGCCGTCCGCTCAGTGCCGCCGAACAGCGGCCGTGCGCCGAGCGCATCGTGAACCGCATCGGCTCGCAGGCGTACCGTCGTCCACTCACGGTGAGTGATCGCAAGGCGATCATGAGCTTCTACGACGAAGAAGCGAAGTCCGGCGGATTCGAGAGCGGCGTCCGCGGTGCGGTCGAAGCGATTCTGGCTAGCCCGTACTTCGTGTTCCGCGCCGATGAAGTGGCGGTGACCGCGAAGCCGGGCTCGAAGGTGGCCGTCAGCTCGACTGACCTCGCGTCGCGCCTGTCGTTCTTTCTGTGGGGCACGCTGCCCGACTCCACGCTCACGAGCGTCGCGCAGCGCGGCTTGCTTACGGACACCACGGTGCTCGTCGCGCAGACCAAGCGCATGCTGGCCGATCCTCGCGCCGACGCCCTCTCCACGCGCTTTGCCGCGCAGTGGCTGCGGTTGCAGGACGTCGAGAAGGTCCATCCCGACCCGCTGCTGTACCCCGCCTTCAATCTGCAGCTCGCCAAGAACATGCAGAAAGAGACGGAGCTGTTCGTGGCCAGCCTAGTGCGCGAGAATCGCAGCCTGCTCGATCTGTACACGGCCGACTACACGTATGTGAACGAAGACTTGGCCCGTCACTACGGTATGGCCGATGTGGTGGGCACGGATTTCCGTCGCGTCCAATACGCCGACAAGAATCGCGTCGGCATTCTGGGACACGGCAGCGTGCTGCTGCTCACGTCGCAGGGCAATCGCACGTCGCCGGTGTTGCGTGGCAAGTGGGTCATGGAAGTGCTCATGGGCTCGCCGCCGCCACCGCCACCGCCCAACGTGCCTGACCTCGAAGTCACGGGTGCCAGCAAGGAAGGGCGCATGCTGACCACGCGTGAGCGCATGGAAGAGCACCGCGACAACGCGTCCTGCCGCTCATGCCACCAGTTCATCGATCCGATCGGGCTCGCACTCGACAATTTCGATGTGATCGGACAGTGGCGGATCAAGGAGAACAACATGCCGCTCGACACTCGCGGCGATTACTACGATGGCACCAAGATTACCGGCCCGCGCGAGCTGCAGCAGGTCCTGCTGAAGCGTCCGGTGCCGCTGGTGCGCACGTTCGTGACGAACCTGATGGCCTACGCCGTCGGTCGCCGCGTGGAGTACGCCGATGGGCCGGCCATTCGCAAGATCGAAGCGTCGGTGCGGGCCAAGCAGTACCGAATTCAAGATGTCGTGCTGGGTGTGGTGAAGAGCGACGCGTTCCGGATGCGCATGGTACCGGTCGCTCAGGCAGCACTCCCCGCGAGCGGGGCATCAGTCGGCCACAGCCGCTGAATTTCCTGACCAAATACTCGGAGCAACCGCTATGCAGTTTTTGACGGGGAAGGCGATGCCTCGCCGACAGTTCGTGCAGTCACTCAGCGCCACGATTGCGCTGCCGTACCTCGGTGCCATGGTACCCCGTGGCCGGAGCATCATGGGCTCCGCCAACGCGGCGCCGCGCTTGATCGCGATCGAAATGGTACACGGGGCCGCCGGCTCGAACGACATCGGATCGAAGCTCAACTTCTGGTCGCCCGCCGCGACCGGTCGCGACTTCGATCTGTCGCCGTCGGCGTTGTCGTCGCTGGACAAGTACCGCGACTACATGACGATCATCAGCAACACCGACGTGCGCGAAGCCGAGCCGGCGGCACCGCCCGAGATCGGCGGCGATCATTTCCGGTCGAGCGCCACGTTCCTCACGCAGACGCACCCGAAGCAGACAGAAGGCTCGGATGTGAAAATTGCCACGTCGCTCGATCAGCTCTATGCGCAGCGCTTCGGCCAGGACACGCCGATCCCGTCCATGCAGCTCTGCATCGAGAACGTCGATCAGGCGGGCGGCTGCTCGTACGGCTATGCCTGTGTATACACCGACTCCATCAG
>CAMBRJ010000398.1 GCA_945870175.1 Gemmatimonas phototrophica | reverse complement strand
GGCTGGTGTCGACGAACGGTGCGCTGTCGATCATGAGCACGCCGAACCAGGACAACCCGCTCATGGAAGGCAAGCATGCGCTGCTTGGCTGCGATGTGTGGGAACACGCGTACTACCTGAAATACCAGAATCGTCGCGCCGACTATCTCGGCGCGTACTGGAACGTGGTCAACTGGGCGGAAGTCGCGAAGCGCTTGCCCGGCTGATCAGGTCGTGACCGCGTCCGCCGCCACGTTGCGGCGGGCGCTCATGATCAACGAGACCGCGGTGTAGGCCACCACGACCGCGACCAACCATCGCATGGCGGTGAGCGGTAGCGACTTCACGATGTACGCCGCGATGAGCACCGCGGGAAGTCCGCCAATGATCGTGCCGACGACCGCCTTCGGGTCGACCTTGCCGAGGCGAATGAATCGCGCGCTGGCGAAGGGCATCAGGAACGCGCACGATCCCATCATGATCGGAAAGGCGGCGGCGGGACTCATGCCGAGTGCGCTGACGAGCAACAGACACGGCCCGTACAGGCCAATGCCGATCGTCATGAGCACGCCGAGCGCGAAGTTGCCGAGCAGGGCGATGCCGAGCTTGACGCCGGTGACGCCAATCGCCTCACCACCGCCGGGGATGACGCCGGCAGCCTGCGCGAAGGTGAGCGCGGCCGCGGCCGCGAGGCACAGCCCCATTCCCAACTGAATGCGCTGCGTGGGCCACTTCGCCACCAGGCCGGCGCCCAGCCACGATCCGAACACGGCGGCGATGATCATGCCGACGAGCGTCACGGGCTCCACCTCGACGACCTGCGTGTAAATGAACGCCTGCGCCAGGGTGCCGATGGTGTGCCCGGCGTTGAGGGTGCCCGGGATCATGGCATCCTTCACCCACTTGGTGGCTCGATAGATCGCGGTGGTGGTGGCGAACGATCCGATGCCAAGGGTATCGAAAAACTCCGTGACCATACCGGTGAGCAGGAAGCCGGTGGTCGGACGCACGGAGCCCAGCTTCGGCAAACCGCGCACGAGGGTGACCACGTGATAGATGGCCACGAGCGCGAGGCCCGCAAGCAAGAGGCGCTTAGCGTCGAAGTTCATGTGTGGCGGAGGGAGGTGGGAATCGATGCCCGAAGGCCGGCTGCAGGACTACACGAGCAACGCCGGAACAACGGTCAACGCGACGCCCAGTCCCCAGGCGACGAGCGCACCAACAACGCCGGCACTTCTTTCAACGCGGCCGATCACGCTGATGCCAACCGCGATGATCACCAGCTGCCAAAGATTGAACACATCAAGGTTGGACAGCATGGCCATCAGGGCCGGCGAGGTGCTGACCGGATCGACGAAGCGTGCTGCACCAAGCGCGGCATCGGAAAACGAGCGAATGGCCTGTGGGTCGGCCATCGCGCCCTGCACCGCTGTCGCAATGAAACTGAGAACGCGAGGTACTGAGGCGAGCGTGGCAATCAGCATGCCTTGCCCGAACGTGAAGGGCGCCGACGCCACCTTGCCACCGATCCAGACCAACACGCCGGTGAGCACCGCACCGATCGGGATCATCAGGATGCCCGTCGCGATGAAGCCGTAGCCGGCGAACTTTTGAGCCGCGACCGCGGCTTCCGCCGGCATCGGCTTCCCTCTCGCCGCCATCTGCTGCATCTGCACATCGAAATTAGCATCGATGTACGGCTGAAGCAGCCCCTTGGTGGCCAGCACGATGACCAGCGTGATGGCCGTGAGGACGAGAATGTACATCCCGACGCCCCTTGCACGCGAGCGATCGAACACTTGTCCGGGAGCCCAGAGCACTTCCAGCACGTCTTCGAACACACTGCCTTTGGACGACGCAGCAGCCACTTCGTTCATCGCGCGGCCTCTCCTTCGAGATAGGTGTACCCCTCAAGCCCTGCGACGTAATCCGCGATGAAGGCGTTCGCCTCCTCGCGTGTGAGGGATGTTGCGGAATTCACCTTACGGCGGAAGGTGGCGAGCAGTTGCGAGGCCCCGAACTGCACGTAGTTGAGCACTTCGGTGACCGTATCGCCTTCCACCAGGTCGGTGATCTCGTAGGCCCCCTGATCGTTCAGGCGCACGTGCACCGCGTTCGTATCGCCGAAGAGGTTGTGCAAATCGCCGAGAATTTCCTGGTACGCACCGGTCAGGAAGATGCCCAGGATGTAGTCCTCGCCATCGCGGAACTCATGGAGCTCGAGGCTGGGACGGCCTTTCTTGTCGCCCACGAAGCGGTCGATCTTGCCGTCGGAATCACAGGTGACGTCCTGCAGGGTACCGCGGCGCACGGGCTCTTCATCGAGCCGGTGAATCGGCATGATCGGAAAGAGCTGATCGATGGCCCAGCTGTCGGGCAACGACTGGAAGAGCGAGAAGTTGCAGAAGTACCGGTCAACGAGCGACGACTCGAGCTCGGGGAGAATGTCCGCGTACGTGTCTTCGTCGGCCTTGGCGATGCGGTAGATGGCATTCATGGTGCCAAGCCAGATCACTTCCGCTTTGGCCAGTCCGCGCAGGCTCAGCACGCCGCTGTTGAAATAGTTGCGGGCGCGATCCTTGTCGAAGGACGCGTCGTGAAACACCTCGAGTACCTTACGCGGCTTTGCGCCGCGCTCGGTGAGCGTGCGCCAATCTTCGTACATCTCGTGCAGCAACGAATGTTCGTCGTCGTCGAGCACGGGGATCGGCTGCTCGGCCTGCGACTCCACATCGATGACCTTCACCAGCAGCAGCGCGTGGTGCGCGGTCAGCGCACGCCCCGATTCGCTGATGATGTGCGGCATCGACAGCTCGGCATCACGGCACGCCTCGGCGATCGTGTAGATCACGTCGTTGGCGTACTCTTGCAGCGAGTAGTTGACGCTCGCGTTGTTGGTGGAGTTGGTGCCGTCGTAGTCGATGCCCAGCCCGCCGCCGACGTCCACGTGCGTGATGTCCACGCCGATAGCACGCAGTTCGAGATAGAAACGCGCGACTTCCTGCAGGCCCGACTTGATGAAGCGGATGTCGGTGATCTGACTGCCGAGATGGAAATGAATCAGCTTCAACATGCCAAGCTTTCCGAGCGCCTGCAGCTTGTCGATCAGCTTGATAAGTTCCGCCGAGCTCAGCCCGAACTTGCTCTTTTCGCCGCCGCTCTGCGCCCAACGACCGGCGCCCTCGCTGGCGAGCTTGATACGCACGCCACAGGTGGGGGTGACGCCCAGCTCCTCGGCCACTTCCAGCAGCACGTCGAGCTCACTGACCTGCTCGAGCACGATGAACACCTTGTGTCCGAGCTTCTGTCCCATGAGGGCCAGCCGCATGAACTCGTGATCCTTGTAGCCGTTGCAGACAATGAGATGCTCGGTGCTCTCGGAGAGGCCAAGCACGGCCTGCAGTTCGGGCTTGGAGCCGCATTCGAGCCCGACGCCATGCGTCTTGCCGAACTTGACGATCTCCTCGACGACGTGCCGTTGCTGATTCACCTTGATCGGATACACGGTGGTGTAGCCACCGGAGTA
>CAMBRJ010000397.1 GCA_945870175.1 Gemmatimonas phototrophica | reverse complement strand
CACGAATCCCGTGGCTGCGGCTCGCACGGCGTCATCCATCGGCGGGAACGTCGACTTTGTCGACTCGAGCGTTTCCACCAGCATTCGGGCAATGAGATGGTTGCGCACCGCCTTGTCGTCTGACGGAACCACGTACCATGGTGCCCACGGCGTGCTGCAGCGTTCCAGCATCTCGCGATATGCGTCGGTGAAGGCGTCCCACCGCTCGCGGTCTTTCAGATCGTCGATCCGGAATTTCCAGTTCTTCGTGGGATCTTCGAGCCTCGCCTTCAGGCGATCGTGCTGTTCCTCCCGCGAGACGTGCAGCATGCACTTGCGAATGATCACGCCGTTATCGGTGAGCATGCGTTCGAAGGTGTTGATATGGTCGTAGCGGGCGCGCCAGACCCCCTCGGGCACCAGCCCTCTCACCCGCACCGCGAGCACATCTTCGTAGTGGGACCGATTGAACACGCCCACCATACCGCGCGGCGGCACGACCTGATGCACGCGCCAGAGCACGTCGTGACGCAATTCGAGCGGCGTGGGTGGACCGAACGCCGCCACCTGCACGCCGGTAGGATTGAAGGCGCCGTACACCGTCTTGATGACCCCGTCCTTGCCTGACGCATCGCGGCCCTGCAACACCAACAGCAAGGCGTGCCGTCCGTCGGCATGGAAGGCGGCCTGCAGCTCAGAGAGACGCGCCAGCAGCACGCCCGTGGCTGCCTCGAGCGCGGTCTTGTCGATCGGGACATCGAGGCGCGCCGCTTTGCTCCCCAGTTTGATCTTGTCGCTCGGATTGACCGGTGTCAGACGCAGGGAGGAGACGCCATTTGCCATCAGTCCGTCCCGCCGATCGTGGCGGCCCGTCCCGTCATCTGCTGCACCGCGATCACGAAGGCGAGTTCTCGCGCCGGTGTGGGATCGTCGGCCTGGAACGCGGAGGGGACGAGGGTACGGAACCGCTCCACGGCCTGCGCACGTCGCTGGACGTCGTGCGGCGAGCCGTCGGGATCGGGAAACTCGATGCGGCCATGCACAACCACGCTGCGCCACTCGAACAGCGCGGTGATCTCGTCGACTTCGAAGGCGACCCACGGATGATGCGCCAGCACGTTGACCTTTGTGCCGTACTGCGTGCGCCCGTAGATGTGCCCGTTCGCATAGACGTAATGCATCGGCTCGATGTCCACGCGATCGCGAAAGCTGAAGGCGAGGCGGCCGACGTGCTGCGACGTGAGCAGCGCCTCGCATTCGGCCCGATCGAGCACATGCAGGTCAGGCTGGTTCATTGGGTATCCTCCGTCGGCTCGAACGGCTCCATGTGAATGAGCACTCCCATGGCCGCCGGCACCCGCTGCCGGATCGCGGTTTTCACCATGCCAGAGAGAATGTGCGCGTCATGGAGTGAAAGCACAGGGTCGGCTTGCACATGAATGTCGACATAGAACGCCGTGCCGGATTTCCGGATTTTGAGCTTCTCGATGGCCAGCACGCCGGGCGTGGCGAGCGCGGCGGCTGACACGGTGGCCAGCACCGCCGGTTCCGGGGCGCGATCCATCAGGTCGCGCAGCGCCGTGCGCAGCAGCAGGCTGCCGTTGATCAGAATGACAGCCGCCGCCACGAGGGCAGCCCAATCGTCCGCCGGCTCCCAGCCCTCGCCACCGATCAGCGCCATGGAGATGCCGATGAACGCGGCCCCCGACGTGATCGCGTCGGCGCGATGATGCCACGCGTCGGCCGCCACCACCACGCTGCCGGACACGTCACTGACCGCCTTCACGCGCTTGGCGAGCAGCTCCTTGACCACGATGACCATCGCCAGCACCACGAGCGTCCACCAGGCGGGCGCGTGATGCGGCGTGCGAATCTCCGCGATCGCCTCGATGGCGATACCGGTCGCGGCGCCGAGCATGAGGGCCGACACCGTTGCGGCGGCGAGCGCCTCGGCGCGTCCGTAGCCGAACGGATAGAGCTCGTCGGGGTCCTTGCTGGCAATCCGAAGCCCGCTCCAAACCACCAGTGACCCGATCATGTCGGTCGAACTCTCGACCGCGTCGGCGACCAAGGCATATGAATTGCCAAGCAGCCCGGCGATCAACTTGATCACCGCCAGCCCCGCATTGATCACGAGTCCAAGCTGCGCAAGGCGCTGGGACTGGGGAACAGGGGGACGGGGCGACGGGTCCGAGCGCATGTACGACGTAAGCTAGCGAGCACCTGTGATGGAAGACCGTTCGTGGTGGAACCACGCGGAGCGCGACGACGACACGCGGAGACCGGCCCGTGCCAATCAGGCGAAGGCCTACTTCGGTTAGATTGTGTCACGCATGAACGCCCCCGCCCCCGCCTCCACGCCCAGCACGAAGGCCAGCACGAAGGCCACCGCGAAGCCAGCGACCCTGTCGCACCGGCTGGAGTACATCGGCACCCGCATCGCCGTGTTCGGCCTCGGGTTGCTCGGCTGGCGAGGCGCCAGTTGGGTGGGCGGACTGATCGGCCGGCTCGTCTACCGCCCCATCGGCATTCGCGCGGGCGTCGTGGAGCGGCAGATCGCGGCCGCGTTTCCGGAGTTCTCGCGCGAGCGCGTGGTGGAGGTGTCCCGCCGCTCGTACGACAGTCTGGGACGCACGTCCATCGAGACGGCGGTGCTTCCGGGCACTTCATCGCAGGACGTGCTGGACCGGGTGGAACGCGTGGAGGGATGGGAGCTCGTGGAAGCGGCCATGGCCAAGGGCAACGGCCTCTTGATCGTGACTGGGCACATTGGAAACTGGGAGTTTGGCGGCGCCTACTTCGCGGCGCGCGGTATCCCGATCGATGTCGTGGCCCGCGGGATGGCCAACCCCATTTTCGACGCCTATCTCAACCGCACGCGGCGCGAGATCGGCATGGAAGTGATTCACGACAAGGACGCCGTGCGCCGCACGCCGCGATCGCTGCGGGAGAATCGTGCCATCGCCTTCGTGAGCGATCATGATGCGCTTGGCTTGGCCAGCACCTTCGTCCCGTTCTTCGGCCGCCCAGCCAAGACACCGCGCGGCCCGGCCGTGTTCTCCCTACGCTTCGACGTCCCCACTGTTTTCGTCGGTGTGCTGCGTCAGCGCAGCGGCCGCTACGCGATCCTGATCGAGCCGGTGGAGGTAGAGCGCACGGGCGATCGCGAGGTGGATATCGACGCGATCGTGCTGCGCTACACACAGATTCTCGAGCGCCTGATTCGTGCGTATCCTGAACAGTACTTCTGGCAGCATCGGCGTTGGCGTCGTCAGCCGCCCGATACGCCCCCGCATCTGCGCGAGCCATAATCCATGAACGCTGCCAAGAAGACCACGCGCAGAATCGGTTGGCGTGCCATCGTGAAGCGCCTGGCGTTGATCGCGCTGATCCTGATGGCGCTGCCGATCCCGTTCATTCTGCTCTTCGCCGTGGTGCAGCCGCCGGTCACGTCGTTGATGCTGCAGCGCGTCGTCTCGCGTACGGTGAACGGCGATCGTCCCATCTGGCCGGCGCACACCACGGTG
>CAMBRJ010000396.1 GCA_945870175.1 Gemmatimonas phototrophica | reverse complement strand
GTGGACGGTCGCGTCCGATCTGATGTTGATCGAGCCGGTGGTCGAGTCCATCGTCGCGCTGTGCGTGACGGCGGGATTTTCGGCGCGCCACTGCAGTCTCAATGTGCCAGTCGCGGTGACCGAGGCGATGGCGAACGCGATGCTGCAAGGGAACCGGAACGAGCCGGCGCGAACGGTGCAGGTGCGTGTCGCACTCGACGCCGAGCGGCTCTGCGTCGACGTCACCGACGAGGGTGTCGGCTTCGACCTGTCCTCGTTGCAGCAGAGCCCGAACGAGACCGACTGGTTCGAGCGTGAGGACGGTCGGGGCGTGTTTCTGATGCGTACGCTCATGGACCGCGTCGAGAGCGCCGGGCCCGATGCCGAGTCGGGACACTGCATCCGCCTGATTCTCCACCGCACATGATCGAGGTCGCGGCACTCCTGGCCGCGTTTCTCGAGGCCACCGGACGCGGGGCGGCCATCTGGGAGCGCCGTGAGGGCGCATCGCCGGCTCTGCTCGGCACCTCGTCCGCCACGTTCGCGTCGCGCACCGAGGCTGGTGTGGGAGCGCGGGACACCATCGCCTGGGCGCAATCGCAGGGGCTGCATGCGCAGCTGGTCACCACCGGGAAAACGGTGGGTTGGCTCTTCGTGGAAACGGGCCACTCACCCGAGGCTGATCGCTTGCTAGCGCGCCTCGTGCCTCAGGTGCGTCGCCTCACGCGCGAGCGCGACGGCGCCACCGGCGAACTGGTCGAGCGCTACGAAGAGATCAGTCTGCTGTACGCGATCGGTGAGTTGCTGGGTGGAACGACATCGGTCCAGAGTGTCGCCGATACCTTGCTGCGCGAATTGGCCGTCACGGTCGGCGCCACGCGCGCGGTCTTCCTGCAGAACAATGGTCTGACGGGGATGCTGGCGCCCATCGCCACCCTCGGGCTCCGTGGCGTCGAGTATCCGACCGTGTCACTCGATCATGTCGGTCATCTCGCGGTGGCCGCGTATTGGAGCGCCAGCGCGATCACCGAAGACGGAGCGGCGGCGCGCGAGTCCGATCCTGTGTTGGCCGCGCACGGCGGTGCGCTCATGGCGGTGGCCATTACTCGCCCGAGCACTGGCGTCGGCATTACCGGCACGCATCAGATTCCCCTTCGGCGCGGAAACGTGGTCGAGCCGCGCACGCCGGTTCCGCTTGGCGTACTGGTGTTCGGTGGACGGGCGAACGGACAGCCGTTCAGCGCCGGTGACCGCAAGCTGGCCGTCGCCGTGGGCACCCAGATCGGTACGGCGATGCATAACGCATCGCTGGTGTGGGCCGCCGTTGAACGGCAGCAGCTCGTTCGGGAAATGCAGCTCGCGCACGACCTGCAGCTCAAGCTGCTGCCGAAGCCGGCGGTCGTCGGCCCCGAGGCGCGCGCGGCGGCTCGTGTAGTGCCCGCCGAAAGTGTTGGCGGCGATTTCTTTCTGTTGGCCCGCCTCGATCGGGATCGTACCGGCGTACTCATCGGCGACGTGTCGGGACACGGCTATCAGTCAGCGCTCGTGATGGCGCTGGCCCTCAGTGCCGCGGCGATTCACGTGCAGGCGGCCTTCGATCCCTCCATCGCACTCGACGCTGTGCGGCGGTCGCTGGACGAGGAGCTGTCCTCGACCGAGATGTCGATTACCATGTGCTATGCCGTGATCGATACACGAGCCGGTGAAGTGCGCTTTGCCAACGCGGGTCATCCGCACGCCTTTCGTGTGGGCGCGGACGGGCAGTGCGTGAGACTTGCGGCGGTCGTTCCACCCATCGGGTTCAGCAACGCGCCCATCGACGAGTGCGTGATGTCGTGGCGACGCGGCGACCGCTTGGTGCTGTTCACCGACGGTCTCATCGATGCGCGGGATGCGCGCGATCAGCGGCTCGGTGAGGGTGCCGTCGTCGACCTGCTCGCGTCGATGACACACGGTGAATCGCCGGACGCCATGCTCGATGCGCTCTTCGCGCAGGTAGAATCACACACACACCGTACTGCGCTGCGCGACGATCTCGCCGCCGTTATCGTGGATCGTCCATTCGAGGAGCGCTCGTGAGTCAGAGACATGGATTTGGAACGCGCGGCGCCCGGCCGCCGCGTCCGGAAGGCGCGCTGCCGCCCGCGCGGAAGCGGTTCGGTCAGCACTTCCTCAAGGATTCGCGCGTACTCGACAGCATCGTCGAGGCGCTCGGGCCACTGGCGGGGCGCACCGTGGTGGAGATCGGCCCCGGACGCGGCGCGCTGACTGATCGTCTCGTGGAGCGTGCCGGGCGCGTGATCGCGATCGAACTCGATCGGGATCTCGTGCAGCACCTGCGTACGCGATATGCCGACCTGCCGCATGTGGAGATCGTCGAGGCCGATGTCCTGACGGTCTCGTTGCCGACGCTCGCGGGCGGCCCGTATGTGCTGGTGGGCAACGTGCCGTATTACATCACCACGCCGATCATCTTCCATGCCCTCGAACTGCCGCGTCCCGATGTGGCGGTGTATCTGGTGCAGAAGGAAGTGGCAGAGCGCATGGCCGCGCCGCCGGGCGACAAGACCTACGGGGCGCTCAGTGTGAATCTGCAGGCGGTCGTCGACGTCGAGTTGGTGCGACGCGTGCCGCCATCGGCGTTCAACCCGCCGCCCACGGTCGATTCCGCGGTCGTGCGCGTCACGCCACGCGCCGTGCCATCGGTCGAGCCGGAGATCGAGGAGAAGTTCCGCAGCTTTGTGCTGGCGGCGTTCGGCTTGCGTCGCAAGCAGCTCATCCGCGTGGTCCGAACGGTGGCGACGCTCGATGCCGAGCGGGCGGCGGCCGTGCTGCAGGAAGCGGCGCTGCCGAATGAGGTGCGGCCGGAGACACTCACGCCGGCGGACTTCGCACGGCTGGTGCGGCTGCTTACGCCGCGCCCTGACTCGTCATCGAGTTCGTAAGGGCGAACGACAGCCCTTCGAGTTCCATCGCCATGTTCACCGACTTGAGTGACACATGCGGAGGCACCGTGATCTGGGCCGGCGCGAAATTCAGGATGGCGCGAATGCCTGCACCCACGATCCGATCGACGACATCCTGCGCATCATCGGACGGAATGGCGAGCACCGCGATGGGCGCGTCTTCCCGCTGAATGTCGTGAGCGAGCTCGGCCATGTCGCGCACAATCGCCTCACCCCATGGCTTGCCGATCTTGTTGGGATCGTTGTCGTAGACGCCGACGATCCTGAATCCGCGCTGGTGGAAGCCACGGTAATTGGCCAGCGCCGCACCGAGCTTGCCAGCACCGACGATGACCACCTTCCACTCGCGCTCGAGGCCGAGAATTTCCCGAAGGTGCGCCGTCATTTCGTGGACGGGGTATCCCAGGCCACGCTTGCCGAAGGATCCGAAGAACGACAGATCCTTGCGTACCTGTGCCGGGGTGGTTCCGCAGAGATGCGCGAGTTCGTCACTGGAGGCCGTTTGCTGGCCTTGAGTGTCGAGATTTTCGAGGTACCGGAGGTACGTCGAAAGGCGTCGGAC
>CAMBRJ010000395.1 GCA_945870175.1 Gemmatimonas phototrophica | reverse complement strand
CCGCTCGATGTCATCGGCGCCAATGGGATCTGCTGCGACGCCGCCGAGAGCGCATCGCGGGTCCATCCCGCGCGGCGCAGTGCGTCGCGAGTCCGCTCGATCGCCAAGGCCGGCCGATTGTTCGTCTCGCTCAGATGCGTGAGCAGCACACCGCGCAGCCCGCGATGGGCACACGCGCCCACGAAGGCCGCCGCCGCACCGTTCGACAAGTGGCCCAACCCCCCGCTGATTCGCTGCTTCAGCGACCACGGGTACGGACCACTCGCCAGCATCTGTTCATCGTGATTCGATTCGACCGCGATCAGGTCCAATCGCTCAAAGGCGAGCGGCAACGCATCCGGTACCTGTCCGACATCCATCGCCACGCCCGCGCGCGCGCCGCTCCGGATATCGGTGAAGACGAGCGCACGACAATCCCGCGCGTCATGCGGCACCGATGTCGTCTCGAGCAGAAAGCCACTGATCGCGGTCGGGCCGTCCGCCGTGAACGCACGCGCCTCGCGGGGTGAGACCGCAGTGCCACGGCCGACGCCCAAGGCCTCGATCGTGCCCGTCGATCCATACAGCGGCCAACCCCATCGTGCGCACGCCGCCGCCGCGCCACTCGCGTGATCGGTGTGCTCGTGCGTCAGCACCAGCGCGCTGATCTCCTCTGGCCGCCGCCCAGCCACATGCAGCCGCCGAACGAGCGAGCGCGGGCCGAATCCCGCATCCACCAGTACCGCGCCATCCGTGCCGTCGATCAGGATGGCATTCCCCCGACTCCCGCTCCCCAGAACGGTTATTTGGAGCATGCGTGTCCCCCGACCGCGCGCCGCACCGCGATCAGGGTCGTGGCCAGCGGCCGTCGGCGGCGCACACGGCATGCACGCGGGTCCACCACGTGCGGCTCTCCTCACTGAGCGCCGCGCCGCGCCGCGCCATCATGCGCTCGGCCGTCTGCACAAACTTGGGCGCATCGAACACGTCGTATGGCGCGCGCGCCCCCCACGAGAAGGGTGCCACCGCTTTCGGTGGCATCGTGTCGAACACATTCGCACCAGCGCCCAGCACACAGCCCGTCGTCAGGCGAAGGCCGATGCCCGTCTTCACGTGATCGCCGAACATCGTCCCCAGAAACTGCAGGCCGCTGTCCCGCACACCGTCCGGCGTCCACAAGGCCACGGTACCGTAGTTGTTCTTGAGATTGCTGGTGATCGTGCCCGCTCCCAGGTTGACCCACCGACCCAGTACGGAATGTCCGACGAAACCGTCATGCCCCTTGTTGGCGTGACCAATAAAAATCGAGGTCGACAATTCGCCGTGCACGCGACAGCTGTCGCCGATCGACGACCCCGCGATGCGATCGGCCGTGACGACACTGTCCCGGCCCACGTAGCACGGCCCGGTCACGCGCGTGAATGCCTGAACGTGCGCGCCGCGTCGCAGCAGCACCGGCCCCGCGCTCGTATCGAACAGGGACATCGGTTCGATCGTCGCGCCCGCCTCCACGAACACCGGATGGGCGCCCACGATCGTGACGGACGCACTGCTGCCGGCGTGCCGCGCGGTCAGCGCCCAGCGCGACGCCAGCACCGGAATGTCGCGCTGCAGCAGCGGCGGCAGGGTGCCAATCACATCCCAGACATCGTCCAGCCACACGCCGTCGAGCGCGAACGCTTCGGCTTCGTCGCCGGTGCCGTCGGGGAGTGCCCGCTCGTGCGTCAGCGCGTAAGAACCATCCGCCAGCGCCGCCAGCGCGCGCGCGTCACGTACGTCGACGTCCAGGCGGAGTGCCGCGAGACGGCCGCTGATCGTCAGCACCAGCGCGGTCGGTGACACGGCGATCGCGGGGCCATCGAGGTATGGCAGCGCGCGCGTGTTCACCAGCCAGGTGCCGGCCGGCAGTGCCTGTCCGCTGACGAACGGCGGCGCATCGAACTCGACGAAGCCGTTCAAATGCGGTGCCGATACAAATCCACGGCTCGCGACGCCAAGCACCAGTTCCCAGCGTTCGCGAATCAGTAGCGCGCCCGCGCGCATCTCGCCCAGCGGTCGGCTGGTCGCGAACGGCTCAAAGCCTCGGGCCACGGCGTCGTCGTACAGCGTGATCACGACCCGCGCACCTCAGGTGGCAGCGCATCGAGCAGCGTCTTGAGATCGGCCGCCTTCTCGCGCCTCGTGACCATCACCAAGCCCTCGCGCGCCACCACCACGAGGTCGTCTACGCCGTAGAGTACCACCTGGGTACCGTCGGCATGCACTACGTTTCCCGTCGCCTGCAGCGCGAACGCCGGCCCCAGCATGGCATTGTTCTGCGCATCGCGAGCACGCACGCGATGCAGCGCGGCCCAGGTGCCCACGTCATCCCATCCGAACTGGCCGGGCAGCACCAACACGCGGGCGCTGCGCTCCAGCACCCCCACGTCGATCGCCACCGACTTCACCTGCGCGAAGAACGCCGCCACGTCGTCGCCGGCCGCCGTAAGCGCCGGCTGCACTTCCGGCGTATGGTCGCGAATCTCGTCGAGCAGATCGCCCACGCACCACGCGAAGATGCCCGAGTTCCAGAGGAAGCCGTCCGCCACCATCCGCGCCGCCCGCTCTGGGTCCGGCTTCTCCACAAAGCGCGCCACGCGCCGCACTCCCTCGCGCACCGCAGCACCGGGCTGGATGTAGCCGAAACCCGGATCCGGGCGCGACGGCACGATGCCGACGGTGACCAGCGCTCGCTCCTCGAACGCCACGCGGGCCGCCTCGGCGAGGGTGGCCCGGTAGGCGCCGACATCGCCAATGGCCCAATCCGCATGCACGCAGATCATCACCGCGTCGGCGCCCGCGCGCTTCGCGATCACCTGCGCCGCCCACGCCAGCGCCGCGCACGTGCCCGCCGGCCGCGGCTCGGCGATCACGTTCTCGGGAGGCAACGCGGGCTCTAGCGCCAGCACCGCCTCGCGCAGCGATGCATTCGTGAGCACCAGCGTCTGGGACAACGGAGCCAGCGGCCGCATGCGCTCGAGCGTGTCCTGCAACATCGTCGATTCGCTGATCAGCGGCAGTAACTGCTTCGGGCGCTCGGGCGTCGAGAGTGGCCAGAAGCGAGAGCCCACGCCACCGGCGAGTACGACGTTCCAGCAGTTCATGGCACCCGTGGTCACGGCGCCACCGGTGCCGAGGGGCTCTCCGACGACGCCGGCTCCGCCAGGGTCGTTCCGGTGTGCGCGCGGACCCGCTCCAGCAGGCGCCGAGGACTGAAAGGTTTGGTCATGATTTCCGAAACGCCAAGGGATTCGACTTCGCGCAATTGCGCGTCCTGTCCTGCTGCCGTCAGGACGATGCAGGGCAGGGGACGCCACCGGCTGTCGCCACGGACAAGTCGCAGAATGTCCGTCCCCGACATCCCCGGCAGCATGAGGTCGAGCACGACCAGCGCGACCGTTGGGACCGACTCGAGGTGGGAAAGCGCTTCCGCGCCGTGCTCCGCCAGCAGCACCGTGAACCCAGCCTGTTCAAGACGCATCCGAATGATACGCCC
>CAMBRJ010000394.1 GCA_945870175.1 Gemmatimonas phototrophica | reverse complement strand
GGCCTCGGCAGCCAACGTGAAGCGGCCGGTCGATTCGAGCACGATCTCGACGCCCATGTCGCCCCAGCCGAGCTTGGCCGGGTCGCGCTCGGCGAGAATGCGGATCCGATCGCCGTCGATCGTGATGCTCTCGGCATCATAAGTGACCTCACCGTCGTAACGCCCATGCACCGAGTCGTACTTGAAGAGGTGCGCCAACGTAGCGGTATTGGTGAGATCGTTGATGGCAACGAAGTCCAGGTCAGCGACGCCCTGCTGCTTGGCGGCGCGAAGCACCTGGCGGCCGATGCGGCCGAAGCCGTGGATGCCTACGCGAATAGCCATTCGTGTCAGTTCCGGATGAAGTCGTGGTCAGAAACGGCTCGGTCGCCCGGTTCAGGCGCCCGTCCGAATGTCACACAGGAGATGATGCGGGCGCCGCCGTCGGCGAGGGCTTGAGCGCACGCGTTGATCGTCGCCGCCGTGGTGATCACATCGTCCACTAGCACGATGTGTGCCCCCCCGAGGCGCGTACGGACGCGACCTGGCGCCACGAACGCTCCGGAAACGTTGCTCGCCCTCTCCGACGGTGTCAACCGCACCTGCGATCTGGTGTCACGATTACGCTCGAGTACGTCGGTCCACACGGGGATCCGCCATTCGGCCGACAGGGCGCTGGCGATTTGCTCCGCCTGATTGTAGCCGCGCTCACGCCGGCGGGTCCTCGAGAGCGGAACGGGAACGAGGGCGGATCGCTCGCGCGTGACGTCGAGGGGCCAGTCGAGGCGGGCCATCCGTCGGGCCATTGGTCTCGCCACGGCGTGCCATCCATCGTACTTGAGCGCATGAACGAGGGCGGCTCCCGTCCCCTCGTCCATGCGACACACCGAGCGTACCGCGCGGATGGTGGGTAGGAGCCGGGGACACCATCGACAGGGAGGGATCACGCCGGATGGCGTGGCCTCAATGGGCAGTGGGATCGACGGCGACAGGCGCGGTTGTCCGCAACGAGTGCACTGCGGCCATCCCAAGTGCACGACCCGCGCCAGACACGCCTGGCAGACGATACCGTCGGCGTCCGCCCGGTGAAGCGACCGGCAGACCGCACACGCCGAGGGCAAGAGCAGATCGACCAACCCGCGCGCCGCCACTCGCGCGATCCGCGTGGCCACGGCCAATGGCCCCGCCCCAGCGAGAGCGGGCGCCCGCACGCGCAACGACTCGCGACGCGGCATCATGAGGCGTGGTACGTCGGCGGCACGGCATTGAGCGCGTGCCACATCGCCACTCGTGGCGCCGGCAACTCGAACCAGGCCTCGAAAGCCGCGGCCCCCTGCTCCACCAGCATGCGCAGGCCATCCTCGGCACGCAGGCCGGCGCGACGGCACTCGGCAATCCAAGGCGTGAGTCCCGGGCGATAGACCAGATCAAATACGGCACACCGCGCCGAGAGCGCGCTTACCGCGACGGGAAACACATCATCACGCAATCCCACCGGCGTGGCGTTGATCACGAGCGCCGCCGCGCCGACCGCGACGTCCACCGCGTCCATTGAGGCGATCTGCGATGGAATGGACAACCGCGCCGACAAGGCCTGCGCACGCGCGGTATTCCGCGCGACGATCGTGATGTGTCGGTATCCGAGGTCGTGCAACGCAACCAGCGTCGCAGCGGCTGCCCCTCCGGCGCCAATGAGCACCACTGGGAGGTCGCACGGGTCGACGACATCGCTCGAACACAACGCCTTGATCGTGGCCGCCGCACCGTCGACGTCGGTATTGTGCCCGACGAGCGCGCCGTGCTCCGTCCAAAACGTGTTCACGGCGCCCACCCGGCGTGCCACCGGCGTGCATCGCGCGATCAGGCCGGCCGCGGCTTCCTTGTGCGGGATCGTGATGTTGCCGCCGGCGCCTTCGGCCGCGAGCCGCGTAAACGCATCGGACAGCTGATCGGGGGCGACGTCCTCCCGATCATACGCAATGGACAGCCCCGCGGCGCGCAGCGCGGCACGCTGAAACACGGGCGACAACGAGTGCGCCACCGGTTGCCCAATGATGGCTAGGCGAGAAGGGCGCTGCGCCGCGCGCACCGGTCGTTCCATGGGACGCTCCATGACCGGCGACGGCTCAGTGAGCGCTGCGTGAGCGATCGGCGACAATCCGGTCCAGCACGGCGTCGATCGACAGCTCGAGCTCCACGACCGTGGCACGATAGACGTCGAGATCACCGCCGAACGGATCACTGATCGGACGAGGCGTTTCACCGGCATAGTCGGTCAGGAGCCACGACCGCCCCATCCCACCGAGCGCTTCGGCGCGGTCGAGGTGGTGCGGGCCCATGGTGAGGATAACCTGCGCCTTGCTCACGAGCTCCTGTGCCAGGGGTTGCGACCGATGATCGCCGAGATCGAGCCCCTGCTCGAGTGCCACGAGCAGGGCGCCGTCCGACGCCGGTGACTCGGCCCAGGCACTCGTGCCGGCGCTTCCGACCGTCAGGTCGGCAATCGCGCGGTCGGCGATCATGCGCCGCGCGATCACCTCAGCGAGCGGGCTACGACAGGTGTTGCCAGTACAGACGAAGAGCAAATGCATGCGGTGCGCGCCCCTCGGCGTCTGCTAGGTATCGCCCACGAGATCCGGCACGCATTCGCGAAGCTGGATCGCCGTCAACACACCTGGACGGATCACGCGAGCACGACGTCCAGTACAGTCCACCACCGTCGACGAACGGGACGGGGCGAGTCGACCACCGTCGAGTACGTGCAGCAGCCCGCGATGAATTGCGTCCGGCCACTGATGTACAATTTCAGCGGCCGTCATCGCCGGCGGAACCCCAGGTCTGTTCGCACTCGTGCTCGTGATCGGTTCGCCGTAGGCCGCGAGGAGGCGCTGCAGCCCGACGTGTGGCGTCCAGCGCACCGCCACGCCACCTTCCGGTCCGCGCAGTCGCGCCGACACGCGTTGATCCCCACCGCGGAGCACGAGCGTAAGGGGACCGGGCCAGAAGCGCGCCGCCAGCGTGGACGCGTACGTCGGCAGGTGCAGGTCGAGACGGGCGATGTGCGCGGGATCGTTGATGAGCAGCAGGAACGGTTTGCCGGGTGGGCGGCCCTTCATCCGCACCAGCGCCTCCACCGAGTCATGATCGACGGCCGTGCCGAATCCGTAGACGGTCTCCGTCGGATACGCGAGGACGCGCCGGTCACCGAGCTGTGCGATCGCATTACGCAGCGCGGCCTCGACCTCAACGGGAGACCAGAAGGGGACGGCGAGCGCTTCGCGATGCACGGACACCGGCGCCTACTCCGCAAGCATGCTGAGGGCGTCGGCGCGCGCAAAATCGACATCCTCGGTGATCTTCCTGCCGCGCTCGCTCCCGCGAACGACCACGACGGGCAAGCCTAGTCGTTCGCACAACCCGGCGTCATCAGTCGCGCCGATGCCATCGCGACGAGCCGCGACGTGCGCCTGCTCGAGCATCGTCCGCGGGAATGCCTGCGGCGTCTGCGCGCGCCAGAGATTGGTGCGATCGACGGTGCGTACGATACGGCCATCG
>CAMBRJ010000393.1 GCA_945870175.1 Gemmatimonas phototrophica | reverse complement strand
GGATCGACATCCGGCGAGTACACGCCGAACATGACCGTGTCGGCGCCAGGCTGCGGCTGCTCGAGGGCATCGTCGGTGGCCGCCAGAATCTCGGCGTCGACGGTGTCGCGCAGCGCCTGCAGCTCCTCGTCCGTCGCGAGGCCTTCCGCGAGCAGATAGAGCGGGAACGTGGTGAGGGGATCACGCGCGGCGTCGGCATCGCGCTCGTCCTTTGGACGATAGAACACTTCGTCGTCGGAGAGCGAGTGCGAGTACGGGCGGATCACCTTGGCATGCACGAAGGCCGGTCCCTTCCGCTCACGGGCGTAGGTGACGGCCCGGTCGAGCGCCGCGTACGACGCCAGAAAATCGCAGCCATCGACCTCTTCGATGTACAGCCCCGGGAACGAGGCCACGAGCTTCGAGATCGAGCCGCCGGCCGTGTTCACTTCTACTGGCACCGAGATCGCGTAGCCGTTGTCTTCCACGAGATACACGACCGGCAGCTTGAGATTGCAGGCCGTGTTCAGCGACTCCCAGAATTCGCCCTCGCTGGTGGTGCCGTCGCCCGTGGTGACGAGCGTCACGTCATCGCCGGGGAACCCGTCGGTGAGTTGGCCCTGCGACGCGCGCAGCGTGGCCTCGGCGTTGCCGACGGCCTGCAGGAACTGCGTGCCCGTGGGCGACGAGACCGACACGATGTTGAGATCCTTCTGCCCCCAATGGCTCGGCATCTGCCGACCGCCGGAGTTCGGATCGATCGCGGCACCCACGGCGCTATACAGCATTTCGGCGGGCGTCATGCCAAGCTGCAGGCAGAGTGCCCGGTCGCGATAATACAGGTAGAACCAGTCGTACGACGGACGCAGCACCAGGCCGGCCGCCGCGAGCACGGCTTCATGGCCAGCACCCGAGATCTGAAAGAAGATCTTATTCTGGCGCTTGAGCTGAATCTCTTTGTCGTCCAACCGGCGCGACGTGTACATCACGCGGTAGGCGTTCACCATCTGCTCACGTGTGAGCGCGGGCTCGGCGGCAGCTCCCTGGCGGGGGCGGCTCGGGCGGGTCGAAGTGGCCATCGAAGTGATCTGGAGGGCTAGAGACGGACAACCCCTAAACTTAGCGCGGGTCGCGAGCGGATGAGACATTCTGCGGCCGGGTTCATGCGGCGCTTGCCGGACGTCGGCTTTTGCGGCAGGTTGGGCAGAGGGTCTCTAATCTCTGGTAAAATCTTATGCATGCACCTACTGCTGCTATGACGCCGTCCAGCGGCCATTGCATCTTCTGCGATCTGATTCGCGGCGCCGGCGAGGTGTCGATCTGCTACGAGGATTCCGTGGCGATCGCCTTCCTCGATATTCAACCGGTCAACCCCGGGCACGTGCTGGTCGTCCCTCGTGAGCACTACGAGGTGCTGCAGGATATCCCGAAGGACGTGGGTGCCCACCTGTACATGGTGGCGACGAAGCTGATTCCGCGGGTGCAGACAGCGTCGGGTGCGACCGACATGAACATCGTCGTGAACTCGGGTGCGGCGGCTGGCCAGAACGTGATGCATTACCACATTCACCTGATCCCGCGCCGCGAAGGCGACGGGTTCGATGTGCCGCTGCCGTTCGCCGGCTCCCCGATGCCGAACCGCCAACAGCTTGACGGCATGGCCGCTCGCATCGGCAGCATGCTGCGCGACCCGCTCACGAACAGCGGCATGCAGGGGTAAGCCGGAAACGGTGTAACGGTCCTGCTGTCGTCTTGACGGGAGCAGGAACGTGATCGTATCGTCGCAGGGTCAGACGGATCGTAGAAGCGATCCCTTCAGCTTTGGTGTGCGTGTCCACCCGGTTTTCCTGGAGGATGATGCGTTCCACTCGCGGTAGATCCTGTCCGTGCCCGACGGCCCGCCCGTCGGCTCGCTCCCGGCCCTCATCGCGCCGGGTCATTCGCACCGACCGTACTCCACGCCCCGTCGTGAGGCTCGCCGCCTCCGCCGGGGCGTCGTCACTTCGGCCACAAGTGGCGGCCCACGTGGCGGCAAAGAAGGCGATGCGCCGCGCCGCGCTGCGCGACTGCGGCCAACGCTGCGTGTACTGCGCCGAGCGACTCGATCATCGTACGGCCACGCTCGATCACGTGGTGCCGCTGGCCCGCGGCGGAGCGTACGACCCGGGTAACCTCGTCACGGCCTGTGGTCCCTGTAATCGGCTCAAGTGCGATATGCTCCCGTTCGATTTCTTCGCGAGCCATCCGTGGGCGGGGGCGAATTTTGTGCGCTACGCGCGGGCGGTGCATCGCGCACTCAAGCGTGGCGCACGGCGAGCGGTGAGCTTGGCCTTCGCGCAGGCGGATCTGATGGCGGCGTAACCTGGATGTGTCATCAATGCTCGAGATCGACACGTGGTACGGTGCGCGGCGAGGTCGGCGCGACGGCGCCATAGCTGGGTCTGTATGGTCTACATGGCGCAGCGCGCAGAAGGACACCATACTCAAATCCCCGATAGAAATTCCTATCGCGGGATTCCTTCAGGAGGCACGCACATGAGCCCCATCACCGTTTCACCGACCTCCGTCACATCGATCGAAAATGCGAACACCGTACGAAAGTTGATTGACGAAGTCTGGAATCGTGGACAATTCGCCTTGGTCGATATGATGTACACGCCGGATTTCATCAATCACGACCCGGCATCGTCCGTCGAAGCGCGTGGGCCCGAGTCTGTCAAGCAGAGCGCGATGCAATATCGCCAGGCGTTTCCCGACCTCCATCTGAAGGTTGAAGACACCATCAGCGATGGTGACCACGTGGTCACACGCTGGACGTCGTCGGGGACCCACTTAGGCGACCTGCAGGGCATTGCGCCCACGGGGCTGCGCACCACGTCGACGGGCATCACGATCGCCCGTTTTGTGGATGGAAAGATCGCCGAGGAATGGGCGAATTGGGACACGCTCGGCCTGATGCGTCAACTGGGCGTCTTCAAGTAGCTGTTCGCTCGGTGTAGCGGCAGGTGGCGGCGTGCGATCGAGCCGTCGCCTGCCATGCTCGCCGGCCTGGATTGTCGAGCTCTCGGCCAACGTGCCGGCCACCAGCTTCTGTGGCCGTTACCGTTCGACCCGGACGCAAAGCGGCCGTGAATTGCGGCAGGTGCGCCGATTGCCGAGACCGCGAGCTATGTTCGGTCCCGAGCGCATTGCCGAGGTGCTGGTGTGGCTGCGCACGGTCGGGGCGGATGATCAGGACTTTTTAACGGTGAAGCCGGCAGCGACGCCGTACTCGCGGAGAGAGACAGATGCGTTGGATCCCGGGTGGGCGAAGTGACAATCTCGAAGATCGTCGTGGCGCGAGCGGTGGCGGTGGATTTCGCGGCGGCGGTGGCGGCGGCATGAAGCTGGGGCTCGGCGGCACCGTGATCTTGTTGGTGCTCAGCCTGATCTTCAAGCGCGATTTGCTCACCGAGTTCGGTGGTGGTGTGCCGTTTGTTGAGAGGGCACCGGCCGCGCAGGAAGCGCCGGTGGCCGACGTGGGCGAAGAGAGAATGGTGCAGTTCGTGTCGTTCGTGCTCGATA
>CAMBRJ010000392.1 GCA_945870175.1 Gemmatimonas phototrophica | reverse complement strand
TCGGCCAGCTTCTGCAGGGCGATCGCCAGTTTGTCCTGGTCCGCCTTCGTCTTCGGCTCGATCGCGACGTCGATGACGGGGGCCGGGAACTTCATCGCTTCCAGGATGATCGGCGCGTCTTCCGTGCACATCGTGTCGCCGGTCCGCGTATCCTTCAGGCCGATCGCGGCGGCGATGTCGCCACAACGCACTTCGGGGATTTCTTCACGCTTGTTGGCGTGCATCTGCAACAGACGGCCGACCCGCTCGCGCTTGTTCTTCGTGCTGTTGTACACGTACGAGCCCGACGTGAGAACGCCCGAGTAGCAGCGGAAGAACGTCAGCTTACCGACAAACGGGTCGGTGGCAATCTTGAAGGCGAGGCCAGCGAACGGCGCGTCGTCGGTCACCGGGCACTCGACGAACGTCTCGTCCTGGTCCGGCAGATGGCCCTTGATCGCGGGCACGTCGAGCGGCGCCGGCAGGTAGTCGATGACGGCATCGAGCAGCGCCTGCACGCCCTTGTTCTTGAACGACGCGCCGCACAGGATCGGGATGAACTTGCCCGCGCACGTCGCAATGCGGATCGCCTTGCGGATCTCGGCCACGGACAGCTCTTCACCGGCCAGGTACTTCTCCATCAACGCTTCGTCGTACTCCACGACCGTGTCGATGAGCTTATGACGCGCCGCTTCGACGGCGTCATGGAACTCGGCCGGGATGTCGGTCACCGTGAACGTCTTGCCGAGCGTCTGCTCGTCGAAGATGTACTGCTTGCGTTCGATGACGTCGAGGTGACCGGTGAACAGCTCGCCCGAACCCACGGGCAGCTGGAGCGGCTGGGCGCTCTTGGACAACCGGTCGTGAATCATCTCGACGCAACGTTCGAAGTTCGCGCCGACGCGGTCCATTTTGTTCGCGAAAATCATGCGCGGGACGGCATAGCCGTCGGCCTGGCGCCACACCGTTTCCGTTTGCGGCTCGACGCCGGCCACGGAATCGAGCAGCGTGACCGCGCCATCGAGCACGCGCAACGAGCGCTGCACTTCGACGGTGAAGTCCACGTGACCCGGTGTATCGATGATGTTGATGCGGTACTCGGGGCCGTCGCCCGTGGCGTCGCTCTGCCCATGGCGCTGCCAGAAACAGGTCGTCGCGGCCGACGTGATCGTGATACCGCGCTCCTGTTCCTGCTCCATCCAGTCCATGGTGGCGGCGCCGTCATGGACCTCACCAATCTTGTGCGACTTCCCCGTGTAGTAGAGGATGCGCTCAGTGGTCGTGGTCTTACCGGCATCGATGTGGGCCATGATGCCGATATTGCGGTAGTGCTCGAGCGGGGTCGTACGCGGCATAGTTGTCGGCGGCGGCTCGCTTACGCGGCGCCAATCTTTGACGAAAAGTGGACTAGCAAAAAAACGGCTGGACCAGTCGCCTCGCCTTTGCGCGAGACCGGTATCCATCCGCCGCCGCCGGGTGCACTCGCCGCTGGTGCGCAAGTGGGGACCCAAGCGCGCCGGTGACAGAGAACAGCTGACTCCGTGACCGACGTTAAATTGGCTGCGTTTCTTGTCGGGAGCCTCGGATCGTCTCAGACGCCGAAGCCGGTACAGCGTGCGTGCAGTCCCGGGTCGCAGTGCGTCGCGCCCTTCGCTTTACGCCCCCACCTCGAGAGGTGGCCCATAGGGCTCTCGGCCGCAGATCGCCGAGAAGAGTGATACGGTGCTTCTGTCTGCCACGAGTGGCCGATGAAGGCGTTTCGCGACAGACACCTAACATGGTGCACTCTGGCGGGGATGTCAACCCGCCTGCGGTAGCGGAAATACTGGTGTGGGCGAGACTTATCCGGCGCCGCCGTGGAATCCGGCCCCAGACGCACCGCGCGCCGCCCGGAGATGCCGTGCGGCGCGCGTGATCGGTCTGCAGCGGGGGATCAGCTCTTTCGGCGACGGCGGGCGGCGACAGCCAGACCAACCAGCCCCGTGGCCAAGAGCGCGTAGGTGCCGGGCTCCGGGACGACCGTGGGTGGCGGCGGCGGCGGCGGGACTACGACCGGCGGCACGCGAAACGTGATGTTGTCCACCCAGAACGAGGCGTAGCGTGATGGGTTCGCGAGGCCGTAACCGCCGCCTAAGCCCTGTTCACCCAAGGTGTTGTAAGGATCGAAATGCTCCCCGGCACCCGTGTACTCGGCGCTAAACGTCACTTCGTTGATGAGGTTGCCACCGGCACCGAGCCGGGTCGCTAACAGCGAGCTCGCTGAGGCGCCGCCTGTACCCAAAAAGCTGAAACTGTCGAACCACTGCGTTTGGCCGTTGAACAGGCCCATCACGTTCAAGCGCGACACGTTACCCCAGCCCGCTCCCAGCAAGAGCGACTCCAACACGAAGCCTTCTGAGCGTGAGAAGCTTGCCGTGGTGCCACCCGCGACGGCGAGCACGTTCGTACCAGTTTGCGACGCTTCCTGAGTGAGCTGCTGCTGGTACCCCGTCAGCGATTGCGCACTCGTAATGTTGTACAGCTTGTTGCCGGTCGCAGGGTTGGTTCGACCGTTCACGTAGCAGCGTCCCCGCGTCTGCTGCTGGTCGGAGTACAGGTAATCCTGGAGGTCGAGCGCCCTAAGACCGCTCCAGTTGAAGCCCGAAAACCCGTTCGCGATTGGCAGGCCGCCCCACTCGCAGGCGTGGCTATCGAACGAGCCGGGGTCGTTCGCCTTGCTGTCGTAGCCGAGATCGTATCCGGGCGCCGTGAACGTGATCGTCTGCGCCCTCAGCGGCGCGCTGACGAGCAAGGCGCTTGCCGCGAGCGTGGGCAGCACGGAACGACGTATGGTCTTAAAAACGCGCATGGGACACTCCCAAAGACGGGACGGGTATACTGCTTCTCTGCGCCAGACTGGAGCATAAGCCGTGCCAGACGGCGAACTCTTCCCTTAAACGGCTGTTTCGAGCGCCACCACCGCTTTTCGGTAGCTATGGCATGCTCGCTGGCGCTCAAGCTGTTGCATAAACGCAACAACATGCTCGGCACTGCTGCTGCTCCGCCACAACACTGTCCGTAGCGAACTCGACCATTCAGTCGAGCGCCGGTCGTCACGCCTGAGGGGCGTCGCTAGATCACCATCTCGACCGCTGACGTGTCGGGCTCTTCCACCAGCGCCGATTCCAGGATCTCCGAGATATGCTGCCCCGCCCGCCCGTCCCCGAACGGGTTCGGCCCCGACACCATCCGCTGATACACCACCGGATCACACAGGATGCTCAACGCCTCCTTCACGATCAGATCCGGATCGGTGCCCACCAGAATGCCCGCCCCCACTTGGACGACCTCCGGGCGCTCCGTGCGCTCGCGCAGGATCAGAATGGGACGCCCCATCGACGGCGCCTCTTCCTGCAAGCCGCCGGAGTCGGACAGAATCAGCGTGCTGCGGTGCATCAACTTGAGCAGGTCGCGATACGCCAACGGCTCCGTCAGCAGCACGCGCGGCGTCGTCCCCAGCATCTCCTGGAACAGGCCGCGCACATTGGGATTCGGATGCAGCGGAAACACCACCTGCAGGTCCGGGAC
>CAMBRJ010000391.1 GCA_945870175.1 Gemmatimonas phototrophica | reverse complement strand
ACGACCTTGTCCTCGAAAGGGCAGGTCGTCATCCCCGAAGCCATTCGCGAGCGCCTCGGTCTGAAGACGGGTGCCCAGTTCGTGGTGGTGGCCGATCGCGATGTCGTCATTCTGAAGGTGCTGGAGCCGCCCGCCCTGTCGGAGTTCGCGGCGCTGACGGCGCAAGCGCGTCGCGCGGCGAAAGCGGCTGGTCTTAAGTCGGCCGACGTGCCGCGGGCGATCAAGAAGGTGCGACGCGCCAAGTGAAGGTCGTGCTGGACACCAACGTCTTGGTGTCAGGGCTCCTCTTTGGTGGCGTGCCTGGCCGTATTCTGACGGCGTGGAGTACGGGCGCTATTCGCCTCGTGATCTCGCCGCCGATTCTGGAAGAGTACCGACGGGTTGGGCTTGCCCTGAGCAAAGGGCGTGAACCGCTCGTGGGGACGCTCGAGGCCCTGCTCGCGATGCTTACGGTGCACGCCCTCCTGGTGGATGCCCCACCGCTCGAGGAGCGCGTGAGCGAGGATCCCGATGACGAGATGTTCCTGGCGGCGGCGCTCGCCGCGAACGCCCGGCTCATCGTCTCGGGCGACAAGCACCTGCTGCGGGTGTCCGGCTGGCGGGGGATCGAAGTGCTCAAGGCGCGCCCGTTCGTGGACCGCTATATCGAACCGGCAGACATCTAACGGAAGGCGTTTGTCGCCAACCGGAGACAAGATGCCACCACGTAGACCGTCGGCCACTGAAGTTGAGGAGCTCATGGCCGAGCTCGCTCCGGAGGTCCGGGCATTGACCCTTTCCGTCTCCGACGCCGAACGGGGCGCGCGTGGTCTTGCCCTTGTCGGGGCCAAGTGTAGCATCACAACATGATCCCAGCTTCACACCACGGTCGCTTCGTCGGTCCCAACCGGCTCTGGTTCATGCCCGGCACGCCGGCCCATGTCTCGGACGGAACGCTGGTCGTCGCCGCGGACCATATCTCCGTGCGCTGGGCGCACGAAGGCGTGCCGCACGAGGGCGAGCTCGCGCTCCGGGGACCCGGTGCCGCGTGCCGCGGCGACTTCACCGACACGTTCCACGCGGTCAACCCATTGGTACTCCACGGCCACACCCAAGGCAGCGCGGTCGCCTTGTACTGCACGTACCCGGCGGGGGACGGATCGCCGGACTGGGGCTGGCGCATCGTCCTCGACTGGTACGACCCGGACCACTTCAGTTTTCGCATGTTCAACGTGCTCCCCGAGGGCCTCGAAGCACTCGCCGTGGACCTGCGCGGCGCGCGCGCGGGCTAAGGGTCCGCCAATGTCCAACGCGGCACGAGGAACCTTCGAAGAGCTTTCGAACGGCACCGCGGTCGAGACAGTGCGGCTCGGAGACAACGCAGCCACCGATGGGGTCGGGCCGAAGAAGATGACCGAGGGCTACGCCTACATCATGCCGATGCGAGGGTACGTGAACGTCGGTTTCTACTAAGGCGGGCTTCTCGCTACCGCGCTGACGGCATGCAAGCGGCGGCGAGACCCCGCGTAAGCACAACTCGCCCCGCGGATCAGGAGTGGGTCCGTGCCGCCTAACAACCGGTTGCAGCGGACGGCGTTCCGCCGCCGCTGGACCGGAGCGCTAGACACCTCCCCAGCACCGTCTCATCTTTGGGCCATGACCGAAAAACTCTACACACTGATCGGCCCAGACGGACAGGACGTGCTGAGTGCAGTACCGGGCACGCTGGGCGGAAACCGCCGGCGAAAGATTTACGGGCGCCTCGGCTGCCGGAGCGCGGTCGGCTCGCTCCCCACGGGATATGCGAAGCATCGGGTCTTCTTCGCGGACGAGGCGACGGCCATCGCCGCCGGCTACCGACCGTGTGGCACATGCATGCAGGCGGAGTACGGCACCTGGGTTGAGGAATCCATGCGCTCGGGGCTCCTCTAGCGCGGCGCGGACGGCGCGATCGCCAAGTCGCCGCAGATCGCTCGACACCGCGCGTTGGGCTCGACCGCGGCCTGCTCAGCGTCGCGCTGATTGCGCGCTGATTGCGCGCTGATTGCGCGCTGGGGTAACAAGACCGAGCTTCTTGTGATGATAACACCCACACGCAGATCCATCCGCCTCGCACCAGCGGCCATCATTGCCGCGGTAGTCCTTGCCGCCGCTTGCTCTTCCCCGACCTATGATCTGGTCATCGCCAATGGCCGGGTGATGGACCCGGAGTCTGGCCTCGATGGCGTTCGCCACGTCGGCATCACTGGCGGGAAGATCGTGGCGATCTCCGAGGGCACCCTCAAGGGGACGCGCGTCGTCGACGCGACGGGCCTCGTGGTCGCCCCGGGTTTCATCGACCTCCACGAGCATGGACAGAACGAGGAGTCGTACGGCCTGATGGTGCGGGACGGCGTGACGTCCGCGCTCGAGATCGAAGTCGGTACTGGCGACATCGCGACATGGTATGCCGAACGCGAGAAGGGGCAGATCGTCAACTATGGCGCGAGCATCGGCCATATCAAGGCGCGCATGCAGGTGCTGCACGACCCGGGCACCGGGCTACTCCCGGCCGGCGTGGGAGGGAGCGGCAGTGCGTCGGACGCGCAGCAGGCCGAAATGGAGGCGATCCTTCGCCGAGGGCTCGCTGAGGGGGCCGTGGCGGTCGGATTCGGCAGCGCATACACACCAGGCGCGAACATGGCGGAGATCGAACGCATGTTTCGCGTGGCCGGCGGCGGCGGCGCGTCCGCACACATCCATATGCGCGGCGGCATCGCCGGGCTCGATTCCACAATCGCGGCGGCGAAAGCTGCTGGTGCGAAGCTGCACTTCGTGCACATCAACTCCAGCGCCGACACGCTGCTGCCGGCGTTTCTCGAGCACATCACGGCAGCGCGGGACGCCGGGCAGGACGTGACGGTCGAGGCGTACCCGTATGGCGCCGGGATGACGGAGATCACATCGGCGCTGTTCGACGATTGGCGCACCTGGCCCGACGCGCGTTTCCCGTTGCACCAACTGGTGTCCTCGGGGGCGCGGCTCACGCGCAAGACGTTTGGCGAGGCGCGCGTGAAGGGCGGAACAGTGATTATCCACGGGCGCAGCGAAGACCAGACGCGGATGGCGATTCTGAGCCCGCTCGCGATGATCGCGAGCGACGGCTACATCGAGAACGGACGCGGCCATCCGCGCACGTCCGGCAGCTTCTCCAAAGTGCTCGGCAAGTACGTGCGCGAAGAGAAAGCGCTGCCGCTCATGGACGCGCTCCGTAAGATGACGTTGATGCCCGCGCAGCGGCTCGAGGCGCGTGTGCCGGCGATGGTGCAGAAGGGGCGTGTGCGTGCCGGTGCTGACGCCGACCTCACCGTCTTCGACCCTGCGACGGTGATCGACCACTCGACCTACGAGGACGCGACGATTCCATCGGCGGGAGTTCCGTACGTAATCGTGGGCGGCCAATTGGTAGTCGACGGCGGGAAGCTCACCGCCGCACGGCCTGGACGCGCGATTCGGGCGCCGCTTCGAACGAAGTAAGGTGGGATGCCCCAGTGACCGGATTCTGCGCGCCAGCGCTGGCGCGCGGACTC
>CAMBRJ010000390.1 GCA_945870175.1 Gemmatimonas phototrophica | reverse complement strand
GGATGGTGTCGAGCAGATGCGACGGCAGCATGTACATGTGGTACGTGGCGTCGTAGAACTGCCGTGGCATGCGCCGCTTGAACCAGAAAATGGCGGTTCGCGGGTCGCGTACGGACACCGAGTCGATGTTGCCAAGCAGCGACTTCTGCTCGACCACGAGCGAGTCGCTGGTGTACACGCGAAACGTGTAGCGCACGTCCTCCGCCGAGACGGGCTGCCCGTCGTGCCACCGTGCCAGCGAATCGAGCGCAAACGCGATGGAGAGCGAATCATTCGACCAGCTCCACGACGTCGCGAGTCGCGGCTGAAACCCGCGGTCGCCGTAGGTCTCGAGACCGTCGCCGATTTCGGCCAGTCGATCAAAGAGCACGCCGACGATCGCCGCCCCCTGCGTGCCCGACATCAGCGGTGGAAAGAGCGTCGACGGTTCGGCGGGAACGGTCACGATCATCGTGCCGCCGGTGTCACCGCTGGCGGCTGGCTGCTCGCGGCCGGCGCAGGCCGCACACGTCAACGACAGGAGGCCAGCCAGCCGGCGAATATTGAGAAGGCGCATGTGAGGCATTGGGACAGAAAAGACGGGTCGGCCGATCATCGAGACGACTACACGAGCGTACGATGTCCGACGCTCTCTATCGGCGCCAGAGCCAGTCGTCATTCCCGAAGACAGCGCGATGCGACGTCACCCGTTGCGCAAAGTCATGAGGCGGGACGAACGGTTCGATGGTCCCCGCCGCCGTCGGTGCCGTCACGGTCGCCAGCGTAGCCGCGAGGGCGTTTACCACCACGGTCCAGTGCGCTTGCGACGGCGCGCAGCTCTCCAGCGACGCCGCCGGTGGCGCTGGCGGCAGTGCCACGTCGGCGGCGGCGGCCAGCAGCGCCTGATCGTCCGCCAGCAGAATGCTGCCGTGCTGCAGGTAAGCGCCGCCCTGCCGCCAGACGGCGCTGCCCACGAGCTTCCGGCCGTTCACGGTGATCTCCCCGGCCGCCGGCTGGTCGAAGCAGACCGGCCCGTTTGGCGCCACGGGCTCGGCTTCATGCTCGGCGACCAGCCGCGCCGGCACGCCGAGCGACTGCAGCGCGCGCAGCAGCACCTGGTTCACGGCGGCGTAGGCCACCCGCCACGACTGGCGTTCGTCCAGCGGCATGGCAACGCTGTACGTCACCTCGCGGGCGTGCAGCAACGCGCGGCCCCCGGTGGGGCGACGTACGGCGTGCAGCCCTGCCTCACGCAGGCGCTCCGGCGAGAAGCGCCTGCGGGTGCGCTCGTTCCGGCCGAATGAAATGGTCGGCATGTCCCACGCATAGCAACGCCAGACCGCGCACGCCGTCTCGCCGGCCAAATCCAGCAGCGCGGCGTCCACGGCCATGTTCGTGACCCCGTCCGATGGCGGTGAACGCAGGAACGTCCAGTGCCGTGGCCACACGCCGGTCGCGGGCGGTCCTGACGGCGGCGTCGTGTCGACGATTGGGGAAACGACTCGGGAATTGCTCACGTCGGTTAAATTTACGGCGTCATGGGCGAACCGCGCCTTGGTCGCCCCACCGATTTCACGACACTTCCACGGGCTTGGCCCGTTTGAGGATGGTCATGGGTACGCGTACCATCTCGTCCGCGCCGGTCGCGGTCGATTCGTTTATTCCGCGCCATATCGGTCCGAGCGGCGGCGAACAGCAGGCGATGCTCGCCGCGCTCGGCTATGCCTCCCTGGATGCCTTCATCGACGCGGTGGTGCCGGAAAGCATTCGTTTTCGCGGCACGCTCAAAACCGGTCCGGCGCGCAGCGAAGCCGACGTGCTCGCCGCGCTGAAGACAATCGCGTCGCGCAACGCCGTGTACCGGTCGTTTATCGGCATGGGGTATTACGGCACGCATACCCCGAACGTGATCCTGCGCAACGTGATGGAGAACCCGGCGTGGTACACCGCGTACACGCCGTATCAGGCGGAGATCGCGCAGGGACGACTCGAAGCGCTGCTGAACTACCAGACGATGGTGATCGATCTGACCGGACTGGAGATCGCCAATGCGTCGCTGCTCGACGAAGGCACGGCCGCCGCGGAAGCGATGGCGCTGTGCTTCGGCTCGCGCGGCAGCGCCACGCGCAATGTGTTCCTGATCGGCAACGACTGTCATCCGCAGACGATCGCGGTGGTCGAAGCGCGTGCGTCGGCGCGCGGGATCGTGGTGCAGGTGGGCGATCCGCGCACGTTCGCGTTCAACGACACGGTGTTCGGCGCGCTGCTGCAATATCCGGGCACCGACGGCGCCGTGGTGGACTATCGCGGATTGTGCGAGGCGGCGCACGCCGCTGGCGCGTTGGTCACGGTGGCGAGCGATCTGCTGGCGCTGTGCCTGTTGGCGCCGCCGGGCGAGTGGGGTGCCGATATCGTCGTCGGCAATACGCAGCGCTTCGGTGTGCCGATGGGCTACGGCGGACCGCACGCGGCGTTCTTTGCCACGCGCGATGAGTTCAAGCGTCTGCTGCCGGGTCGCATCATCGGACTGTCGCGCGACACCGAAGGCAAGCCGGCGCTGCGCATGGCCTTGCAGACGCGCGAACAGCACATCCGCCGCGAAAAGGCCACCAGCAACGTCTGCACGGCGCAGGTGCTGTTGTCGGTGATGGCGGGCATGTACGCGGTGTATCACGGACCGGAAGGTCTCGTGCAGATCGCCGAGCGCGTGCACCGGAACGCCGCGACGTTGGCGGCCGGCTTCGAGCGGCTCGGCTTTGCGATCACACACGAGCATTTCTTCGACACGATCCGCGTGGAAGTCGGCGCGCACGGGCAGGAAGACATTCTGGCCGCCGCCGCGGCGCACCGCATGAACCTGCGCGTGCTCGAGCCGGGCGCGATCACGGTGGCGCTGGATGAAACGACGACGGAACAGGATGTCGCCGATCTGTGGACGGTCTTCAACAACAATGCGGCCGTCGACTTCTCGTACGCCGACGTCACCGCCGGCGTGGATACGCGCTACGACGAGCGCTTCCGTCGTGTCTCGCCGTTTCTCACGCATCCCACGTTCCATCGCTACCACAGCGAAACGGAAATGCTGCGCTACATGTACGCGTTGCAGGCGCGTGACTTCTCGCTCGTGCACGGCATGATTCCGCTGGGCTCGTGCACGATGAAGCTGAACGCCACGGCCGAGATGATTCCGGTCACGTGGCCCGAGTTCGGTCAGCTGCATCCGTTCGCGCCGACCGCGCAGGCGCAGGGGTATGCGCAGATGTTCGATGAACTCGAGCGCGATCTGGCGGAGGTGACCGGTTTCGCCGGGGTGTCCTTGCAGCCGAACGCGGGCTCGCAGGGCGAGTATGCTGGCCTGCTGGTGATCCGCGCCTACCACCTTTCGCGTGGTGACGCACATCGCACGGTGTGTCTCATTCCGCAGTCAGCGCACGGTACGAATCCGGCGAGTGCCGTGATGGCGGGTTTCTCGGTGATCGTCGTGAAGACGGACACCGACGGCAACATCGACGTGGACGATCTGCGCGAGAAGGCGGAGCAGCACGCGGCCAACCTGGGCGCGCTGATGGTGACCTATCCCAGCA
>CAMBRJ010000389.1 GCA_945870175.1 Gemmatimonas phototrophica | reverse complement strand
ATCTGCGAGATCGGCGAAGGGACCAGCGAGATCCAGCGGATGGTGATCGCGCGGCACCTGCTGAAGGGACTAATGGAGTGAGTTACCGGGATGGACCGTCATGGACGTATTGCGGGGGACGTTCGGTCCCGTGTACTCTTCTGTGGTAGTCCGTGTTGGCAGGACCCCGAAGTTTTCGTAGCCGTCGCTTCCGGCGCCGGCGGCCTGTGCGACTCACAGGCCGTTTGCGTTTGTGGCGGGGGAGGATCGGCGCCAGCGTGCAGCCATCCGACGCCCTCCACACGTCCCACCGCACGACACGCCCTGTGTGTCGATCGCGGGTAATCGCGTTTGTCCTGAGGCCTGCGCCTCCCGCCGCTACCGAAGCGCGGGACGGTCCGCGGTTTTCGGGCGCGACTCGCCCGTCCGATCAGTCGTGCTGGTTGGGGGAGCCCCGTGACGTCGTCCGTGTCGCCGCCGCCTGGCGCGCTCGGGCAGCCTCTGTTCGATCACCGTGTTCGTCGCCGCATCGGTCCAGTGGAGTCGCCACCGCCGGGGCGCGCGGCACGTAAGAATGAAGCGAGAAATCCTGGTGAACGCGACGCCGCGCGAGACGCGCGTCGCCATTCTCGAGGACGGCCAGTTGGTGGAGTTGCTGGTGGATCGGCCCGATGCCCGTCGCATGGTTGGCGACGTGTATCTCGGGAAGGTCGAAGCCGTGCTCCCCGGCATTCAAGCCGCCTTCGTGAACATCGGCACCGAAAAGTCCGCATTCTTGCACGCCGCCGATGTGGTGGTCGAGGATGCTCCGGTCGCCGACGATGAAGACGACGATGAGGACGAAGCTGGTGACGATGCCGGCGGCGGCAGCGCTGGCGGCGGGCGTCGTGGACGACGGGAAGTGCGACCCATCCAGGATCTGCTGAAGCGCGGCCAGGATATCCTCGTCCAGATTACCAAGGAGCCCATCTCCACGAAGGGACCGCGCGTCACGGCGCAGGTCTCCCTCGCCGGCCGGTTCCTGGTGTACATGCCGTTCGCGTCGAAAGTCGGGGTGAGCCGGAAGATCGACGAGCGGTCCGAGCGTCAGCGCCTGCGGGCGATGGTCTCCGAGATGCTGCCCGACGACGTCGGCGGCGTGATCATCCGCACCGTCTCTGAGGACGCGACCAGGGAAGTGTTTGAGCGCGAGCTCAATACGCTCATCAACAATTGGAAGCGGATCAAGCGGAAAACGCAGTTCACCCGTGCGCCGGCGCTGGTGCACCGCGAGACAAACGTCACCCGCGGGCTCGTGCGCGACCTCTTCAGCGCCAAGGTCGAGGGCGTCACGGTCGATTCCCGTCAGGTCTTCAACGAGATCACGGAGTATCTCACCGGCATCGCGCCCGAGCTCGTTGAGCGCGTGAAGCTGTACGAGGAGACCGTTCCCTTGTTCGACAAGGCGGATATCGAAACGGAAATCCGCGACATCTTCAAGCGGCGATGTGACCTGCCAAGTGGCGGCTACCTGATCATCGAGCCGACCGAGGCGCTCGTCTCGATCGACGTGAATTCCGGTCGTTACACGGGTAAGCGCGACCCCGAGAAGACGGTGTTTAAGACCAACACCGAAGCGGCGCGGGAGATCGCGCGGCAGCTGCGGTTGCGCGACGTCGGTGGCATCATCGTCTGTGATTTCATCGACATGGAAACGCAGGGGAATCGCGATAAGGTGATTCACGAGCTGCGTACGCACCTCGGCCGGGATCGCGCCCGGACGAAGGCGCACGCCGTCTCCGATCTAGGCCTAGTGGAAATGACGCGGCAGCGCGTGCGTCAGAGCCACTGGCAGAGTATGACCGAGTCGTGCCCAACCTGCAGCGGCACCGGCCGCGTGTTTACGCCGGAAACGATCGTCCGTCGGACCGAGCGAGCGGTGCGCCGCATGGCGGCCGAGGGACGCAGGGAGCCCGTGATCCTGCGGCTTCATCCGGAGGTCGCGCTGCACGTGCTCGAGCAGGAGCACGACTTCGTGAAGCGCCTCGAAAAGTTGGCGGGATTCCCGCTGGAGCTGCGAGACGATCCGCTGCTCCGCCCAGACGAAATTCGGCTGGTCATGCGCGGTGCCCAGCGTGATGTCACGCAGCAGTACGCCCTGGCCTGAAACCGGCCGCAAACTCACGTCCCCACAAGCGCCCGAGGCTGGTCTCAGGCGCTTGACAGCTAAAGCGAAGCCGGATAAGCTTTAAGGCTACGTTTGAAGTCTGCAGAATACGATTTAACAGATAGAGCCATGAGCTACGCGATCATTCGCACCGGCGGCAAGCAGTTTCGTGCCGAGCCGGGCAAGTCCCTCAGGATTCCCTCGTTGCTAGGCGATGCCGGCACGGTCGTCGAGTTCAACGACGTCCTCATCGGCAACGTCGGTACCGGTGTCCGCATGGGCGTGCCCACGCTCAGCGGTGCCAAGGTCACCGGCGAGATCGTGAAACACGGCCTCGACGACAAGATCATCGTCTTCAAGTTCAAGCGCCGTAAGAACTATGCCCGCAAGCAGGGTCATCGGCAGAAGTTCACGGAAGTTCGCATTAACGAAATCACCCTCGGCTGATCGCCGCCGGCGCGCCTCACTGGCGCGCCTCCTTTTCCGGAGTAAGAGCAATGGCACATAAAAAAGGCGTCGGCTCATCACGCAACGGTCGCGATTCGAATCCGAAGTTTCGCGGCATCAAGAAGTACGGCGGTGAGTACGTAACGGCAGGCAACATCATCGCGCGTCAGTGCGGCACGAAGTGGCATCCCGGCAGCAATGTCGGCATGGGCACCGACTACACGATCTATTCGCTCGTCGATGGCGTCGTGCAGTTCCAGCACCACAACAAAAAGAAGTACAAGATCAGCGTGCTCCCCGTCCAGTTCGTCGAAGTGACGGCCGAGGAAACGGTCGAGGCCTAAGCCTCTCCGTGCGATCGTCGTTCTCCGGAAGCCTCCGCCTCGCGCGGGGGCTTCTTGCGTTGCTGGGCGGAACTTCTCGCCTCCCCCTGACGTAGGTGGTCCGAGTCACTCACACTTTGCGGAGAAGCGCGCCATGGCGATCTGGGACAAGGTCAAACAGGGGATCGATAAGGCCGGGAAGGCGGCGCAGGATGTCTTCGACGAGGGCAAGCTTCGCCTCGACGCCTACCGGGCCCGAGAACAGGCCGACAAGGCCGCCGAAGCGCTCGGCTACGCCGTATTCCGTGCGGCGGACGCCGGTGGCGAGTTGGAAGCGGACGCGCGTGATCGCCTCATTGCGGCCTTGCGCGCGCAGGACGCCGAGGCGCGTCGATTGGAGACGGAACTGGCCGCTGCACGCGCCGCCAATGGCACGACCCACCCGGACGCGGCGTCCAGTGCGGCACCCAGCGATCCGGTCTCCAGCGCGCCAGTGCCGCAGGCGGCGGCGCCCTCGGATCCTCAGGTGGGATAGAACGCCGCGCGGATGGTCGCCGGCACGTCGGTACAGAGTCCATCTACGCCCCACGAGGCCAGCAGGTGCGCGCGAACTGGATCATTTTCGGTCCAGGCTATGACTTTGACGCCCCGCTCGTGGGCCGCGAGCACGAGCGCTTC
>CAMBRJ010000388.1 GCA_945870175.1 Gemmatimonas phototrophica | reverse complement strand
GATGGTGCGCTACCCGCGCTCCAATCATGATCTCTCTCGCACCGGCGAGCCGTGGTTGCTGGTAGACCGCCTCGGGCGGATCCGGCAGTGGTTCGCGTTCTGGCTACAGGGTGTGAAGCCGGAAACGGCGGGGAACTAACCCCGCCGTTCACCGAGCTTACAGCGCAAAACAGTAGTACAGTCCCGCCCCGCCGGATGCTTTCAGATTCTCCTGACTGCATCCGCGCGACGGGTGGGCGAACACCCACGACGTCGGATTCACGCCACCACCCTGACGATCGTGGTGACCGACCAGCGCCGCGCCTTCGCCGCTGCTCGTCCAGTTCTTACAGGTGCTGTCGCCGGCGTCAGTGGACACGCGGCCGTCGAGCGTGGACCCCGTCATGACATCGTGCGTGTTCGGCGTGTCGCCGCGGCCGTTCACCACCATGCCCTTCTCGGTGATGCTGTTGTCCTTCGACAACTTGTTGTTGTCGCTGTGCAGATCATCGACGCTGGTGGCCACCACCACGCCCTTGGCGTTCTTCCACGGCCCCTTGCCGATGCGGTCGCGCGCATTCACGGCCGACTTGCCATCGAGCGCCTGCTGACTCAGGTAGGCATGCCAAGTCTTGCCGCGCACACCGGCCGCTTCGGCGAGCGTAGCGCAGTGCTTGTCGGCGCCCTCGAGTCCGCCGAGTGCCGCGCCATTGCCGACGCCGACACTGGTGATGAAGAACGACAGCTCCTGTTGCGGCGTCGGCGACGTCGGCGCGGTGGTGGTCAGGAAGGCGGTGGCGAGGGTGAGGGGCAGGCGCAGGGCGAGCATCGGGAGGCTCCTTGGGGGTTGAGGGAGTGTTACGGTACGATCACAACGGTCTCGGCGATTCTCGCCTTCACCGCCGCTGGCGAATACGGTAGTGGGGAATACTCTCCCCGGGCCCACGGCCCGAAGAGATTGCTGTAGAACGGGCTTCGCGGATCGCCGCTTTGGCCCGGGGTGTTCGTGACCATCGCGCTGTCCCAGTTGGCGAGATCCATCACCACGCGGAAACTGGCGCCGGCGGTCTGGTTGTCGGTGTTGCCGGTGGCGTTGAGGGTGTTGGCATAGCCGCCGCGGGCCAGCGGGCCCGGTGACAGTCGTCCGCGGACGGAATCGGCGATCACGGCATCGAGCGGGTGGGCGATGCGCACATAGTGCATTTTCGGATCGCCGTAGCGCCAGTCCGCCACGTTCGTGCCGAAGCGACGCGACAGGTCCGACACCGCTTCGTTGAACGCGCGGAACAGAATGAAATCACGCGCCACCGTCGGATTCTCGCCCAGCAACGAGTCCGGATGCGTGAGCCATTCGATGGTCTGGGCCAACGACACCGTGCGCAGCAGCGGACGGGCTTTCAAGGGCAGCACGATGTCGGCGGTGTGAGTGAGCAGCTTCCGTTCCCAGGCCGCGTAGATCGCCGCCCCGCGCGAGTTCGCCGACAGGACGCCATTCCAGCGCAGCAGCGTGTCGCGCGCCGCGATCGACGCGGCGTTGGTGAGCGCGATCTGCTTGATGAGCGGCACCAGCGTCCGCGCGGCCAGCGGCGTTTCGTCATGCTGCAGTGCCATCATCTGCGACAGCGTCGCCTGGCGCGTGGTGTCGAGCACTTCCAGCAGGCGATCGCGACGGAACGGCTCGGCCCAGGTGCGCGCCAGCGCGTTGGCGTTGGGGTACGACGCCTCCACGTTGAGTGCGTTCGCCGTGCCCACGTAGCCGCGCGACGGCGACGTTTCATGCGGCAGTCGGGGAATGGGCAGGAAGCCGCTCCACTCGAAACGTCCGTCACCCGGCACCGGCACCAGGCCATCCCAGTTCTTGCGGATCGGCGCGATGCCGGCGCTCTGCCAGCCGATCGCCCCGCTGGTGTCGGCCCAGATCCAGTTCAGCGCCGGCATGCGCGCGAAGGACAGCGCGGTGCGCGCCTCGGGCCACGTGCGCGCCTGATCGAGACGCAAGCTGGCGAGATACGGGGCACCACCCGGCTCGAGCCACGCCGCGCGCAGCGCCACGGCCACGCGCTTCACCGTGTCCGACATGAGCACCGGGCCATGCCGCGTGTACTGCAGCGTGACCACCACCGGGGCGGCCCCCTTCACGCGAATCGTGTCGCGCACTTCGCGCATGCGCTCACTGGCGCCGCGATACCGATACGCCCGGGCGTCTTTCGCATCAAGTTCGTAGGTGTACAAGTCTTCGGCGTCGATGCCGAAAATGGTGAGTCCCCACGCCCCGTGCTGGTTGTGGCCGATGGCTACGCCCGGAATGGCCGGCTCGCCGCCGCCGATCACATCCCACCCCGGCGCCTTCAGATGCACCATGTAGCGCAATGACGGCGCGGCAATCGTGCGATGCGGATCATTCGCCACGATCGGCTTGCCGCTGGCCGTGCGCGAACCGGCAATCACCCAGTTGTTGCTCTCCCACCGATCGAAGCCGGGCGTGGCGGTATCTGCCGGTGGCGCCACACGTCGGAGCGCGCCCGGCAACTCGGCCGCGCGAAAATTCGGGGCCTGCTTAAAGTCGTTGTACGCCGCCAGCATGGTCGCGCCCGGCGCGGCATCAAGCGCCCGCGCCACGAGCGAGTCGAGGCTCAGGCGCACGGGTGAAAGTTCGTAGCGCTTGCGTCGGGCGACCGCGGCTTCGCCGATCTCGCGCACGGCGCGGGCGGTGGTCGGCTCGTCGGCGGCGTTCGACGCCAATGCGTTGTGTCGCGAAATCACCACCGCCGGCGTCCAATGCTGCGGTGTGATCCCCAGCCACGTGAGCTCCGGCGGCATGAGCGACGGATTGGCGCGCACCTGATCGATATACGCATTCACGCCGTCTACAAACGCCCCGATGATCGAGGAGCCGCGCGGATGATAGTGCGCCAGCTCAGTCGCCATCGAGCCGCGATAGCGCAGCAGCCGCGACGCCCGATCACGCGGCACCCAGCGCGGTCCCAAGACCTCGGCCATCGTGCCCGTGGCTTGCCGACGCCACAGCTCGAGCTGGAAGAGCCGGTCGCGCGCCGCGCTGTAGCCCTGCGCGAAAAAGAGATCGTGCTCGTTCGCGGCCTCGATGTGCACGATGCCGGCGCTGTCGCGCGCCAGCGTGACCGGCGTGCGCAATCCCTTGGTCGTAATTTGCTGGGCGTGTACCTCTGGCGACCCTCCAAGCAACAGGGCCAGCAGCAGTACCGCCGTCGCGGCGGTACTCGTCAACGTACTCGCGAACTCACGCACAATGTCTCCGGCTGGTTTGATCTCATGAATGGCATCCACGCTGCGCCCGGCCTGCCAATAGTCCTGATTCGCACCGTCCACGCTCGAGCGCTTAAGCTGCCGCAGCGAGCGGAGCGCGTAGAAAGTACGGATCCAGTGTTTCGTCTTGCGTCCCTTAAACAGCCAGCGGGACACCGGCCCCACCTTCGTGCCTAGCTTCTCCACGTACGGCGTGCGGATCACCGATACCGGAACGCCGGTGAGTCGTTCGGTGAGCACAATATCGCGCGAATGCGCTTCCACGATGGCGTACTTGTAGGCGTCGTCGGAGTTGCACTCGGGTGTGGCAAT
>CAMBRJ010000387.1 GCA_945870175.1 Gemmatimonas phototrophica | reverse complement strand
CCTGCCCCCCCGGCGGTGCCGCCGATACCGCCCAGCGCGGCGGCCTAGGGTCACCGCCTGCTGCACGCCGGCGGGACGCTGTCGTGAACCTGCTGCACGGAGGGAACGCATGACCACGGACCATCACGAGCCCCCGCCGCCGCCGCCGGCGCGGGAACGCCCTTTCGAGCGGCTGGCGCGTGAGCGCGAGGCGGACCGCCGTGCCGGCCGTCCGGAACGTGGCCTGTTCACGGGGCGTGGTCCCAAGGAGACCGCGCGTCCCGAGGACGACGCCTCGCAGCGGTCGCGGCGGTCGCGGCGCCGTCGTCCGGTCGAGGAGGACGATGCACCGGCCGGTCCGCAGACGGGCATGAAGCGCTCCGTCCTGCGTGCGATTCGGCAGATCCCGTCGTATCTGCGGTTACTGCTGGGGTTGGTCGGCGACGGCCGGGTCTCGAAGTTCGACCGCGTTCTCGTGCTGGCCGCTGTCGCGTACATGGTGTGGCCGATCGACTTCATTCCCGATCTCATTCCGTTTCTGGGCGAGGTCGATGACCTGTTCCTACTCATGACCGCGCTGCAGCGTCTGGTGGCCAACGCGGGGCGCACCGTGCTGCTCGATCACTGGCGCGGGGCGCCGGACGAACTCGAAGACATGAACCTCGCGCGGATCGTCAGCGCCGCCGGCTTCTTCCTGCCGGTGCAGCTCCGTCGTCGTTTGCGGAAGATGGCCGGGCGCTGACCGCTGGACAGCGCGGCGGAGGCCGTCTACTCTTCAAGATGGCACCCTCGACGACAGAACACCCGACGCAGCAGCAACCGCCCGCCGCCGACTCCCCGTCGGCGAGCGGGTTTTCGCGTTCCCAGACCAGCAGCGCCAGCAACGGCGCGCGGTCGCATCCGCGCGTGCGCGACGATCTCGCCCTGACGTTCGACGATGTGCTCCTTGCGCCGCGTCATTCCACCACGCACCCGCGGGAAGTGAGCATCGCTTCGCGCTTCACGCGCGGGATCACGCTCAATGTGCCCCTCGCCTCGGCCGCGATGGATACGGTGACCGAGAGTGAGATGGCGATCGCCATGGCACGGTTCGGGGCCATTGGCGTGCTGCACAAGAATATGTCGATCGACCGGCAGGCCGCCGAAGTGGATCGTGTGAAACGCAGCGAAAGCGGCATCATCCTGAATCCGATCACGCTCGCGCCCACCGCGTCGCTCCGCGAAGCCGTGGCGCTGATGATGCGCTTCAAGATTTCTGGTGTGCCCATTGTCGATGCCAATGGCTTGCTCGTCGGCATCCTGACCAATCGCGACCTGCAGTTCGAGCGCGATCTCGATCGGCCGCTCCGCGAAGTCATGACCTCCGAAGATCTGGTGATCGCCCCCGTCGGTACGACGCTCGACGAAGCGGAGCGTATCCTGGGCAAGCACCGTATCGAGAAGCTGCCGGTGGTCGACGAGCATGGGGCGCTCAAGGGCCTGATCACCGTGAAGGACATTCACAAGCGGCGTCAGTATCCCGACGCCAACAAGGACATTCATGGTCGCCTGCGCGTGGCCGCCGCACTTGGCGCCGGTGGCGACTATCTCGATCGCGCCCGCGCTCTGATTCAGGCGGGCGTCGATGTGCTCATCATCGATACGGCGCACGGGCACAGCGAAGGCGTGCTCCAGGCCACCGCCAAGGTCCGGGAGGCCTTCCCTGACGTTCAGCTGGTGGCCGGCAACGTGGCGACCCGGGCCGGCGCGGCGGCGCTCGTGGAGCGTGGGGTGGATGCCGTGAAGGTTGGCGTCGGACCGGGCTCGATCTGCACCACCCGCGTGGTCACCGGGGTTGGCGTCCCGCAGCTCACCGCCGTCCTGGACGCGGTCGAAGGGGCCGGCGACGTGCCGGTCATCGCGGACGGTGGCGTCAAGTACTCGGGGGACATCGTGAAGGCGCTCGCCGCTGGTGCCTCGAGCGTCATGATGGGCTCGATGCTCGCTGGGACCGAAGAGAGTCCGGGGGAGTCGTTCCTCTTGGAGGGGCGCCGCTTCAAGATGATCCGCGGTATGGGTTCGTTGTCGGCCATGCAGGACGGATCGGCCGACCGCTATTTCCAGGACGGCGAGATGTCCCCCAAGAAGCTCGTGCCCGAAGGCATCGAGGGACGGGTGCCGTACAAGGGCGCGGTGGGGGACGTGATCTTCCAGATGATCGGCGGTCTCCGCAGCGGTATGGGCTACGTTGGCTGCGGCACGATCGAGCTGCTGCGCACCGAAGCGGAGTTCGTCCGCATCACGACGGCCGGCTTGCGCGAATCGCACCCCCACGACGTGACCATTACCCGCGAAGCGCCGAACTACTCCCTCTGACGTAAGGCGTCCGGTTGGTGCCGGCGCGCCTGCTCAGGGCCTACTCCGCGCCGACCGAATTGCCTAGGACCGCCTCGGCGCTATAACGCGCCTGCGGTCCACAGCGTATCGTTCCGTCCGCAGTCCTGTTCCCTCCCCGCGTGTCGGCTTCGCCGACACCCGCGTTCGACCCCACCCTGTCCCCACCCCCCGACCGATGGGAATCTGGTCCAAGAAATCGATCACGGCGCTCCGCGCCGAGGCCGCGAGTTCCGAGGGCGGCCTGAAGCGAACGCTCGGCGCGCTCAACCTGACGATGCTGGGCATCGGCGCCATCATCGGCGCCGGCATCTTCGTCCTTACCGGTACCGCGGCGGCCAACTTCGCCGGACCCGGCGTCTCGCTCTCCTTCGTATTGGCCGGCCTTGCCTGCCTCTTCGCGGGACTGTGCTACGCCGAGTTCGCGTCGATGATTCCGATCGCCGGTTCGGCGTACACCTACAGCTACGCCACGATGGGTGAAGGCGTGGCCTGGTTCATCGGCTGGAACCTGGTGCTCGAGTATCTGTTCGCCGCCGCGACGGTGGCGGTGGGCTGGTCGGGGTACTTCAGCGCGATGCTCGAGACGGTGGGGATTCACGTCCCGGCCGCCTTCGCCTCCGCGCCGCTGACGGTCGAAAACGGGCACCAAGTGGTCCGCGCGTTTACGTGCGTGAACAACGACACCGGCGGCGTGCTGGCCGATGCCGCGACCAAGCTCGCCTTCGCGACGCGCGACGCCTGCACGGCGGCGGGTGGTAATGTGGTTGACGGTCTGATCAATCTTCCGGCGATCCTGCTCATTCTTTCGCTGACCATGCTGCTGGTGCGTGGCGTGCAGGAATCGGCGTCGTTCAACAACGTCGTCGTCGCGATCAAGATGGTGATTGTGCTGCTGGTGATCGGATTCGGCTTCATGTACGTGAACACCGACAACTGGCATCCGTTCATTCCCGAGATGGTCACCAACGCCGATGGCAGCACGAAGTACGGCATGTCGGGTGTGCTGCGTGCGGCACCGGTGGTGTTCTTCTCGTACATCGGCTTCGACGCCGTATCCACCGCGGCCCAGGAAGCGAAGAATCCGCAGCGCGACCTGCCGATCGGCATGATTGCCTCGCTGCTGATCTGTACGGTGCTCTACATCCTGATGTCGTTGGTCATGACCGGACTCGCGCCCTTCCAGTCGCTTGGCGTGGCACACCCGGTGTCGGCTGCCCTCGAGGCGGTTCCGCAGCTCAAGT
>CAMBRJ010000386.1 GCA_945870175.1 Gemmatimonas phototrophica | reverse complement strand
TTGGACGAAGTAACCAGTGAAGCGGTTTTGGCCTGCCGCTCCGTGCGTTCACATTTTCCTCGCCAGTTTCGACTATGTTTCTCCCCGATCGTGCGCCACGGAGCGGACCGGGCGGTCTCATCCGGCACGGGTTACCCTCTTCCTTCCCGCCACATGGGGCTCTGCTCTGACCGCTGGATCACGCGAATGGCGCGTGAGCACGGCATGATCGAACCGTTCGAGGATCGCCAGGTCCGTGAGGGCGTCATCTCCTACGGCGTCAGCTCCTACGGGTACGACATGCGCGTCGCCCGGGAGTTCAAGATCTTCACGAACGTGCTGAGCTCGATCGTCGACCCCAAGGCCTTCGACCCGAAGAGCTTCGTGGAGTTCGAAGGCGATTTTTGCATCGTGCCGCCGAACTCCTTCGCGCTGGCCCGTAGCGTGGAGTACTTCCGCATCCCGCGTAACGTGCTGACCCTGACCGTGGGCAAGAGCACCTACGCCCGCTGTGGCATCATCACGAACGTCACGCCCTTCGAGCCTGAGTGGGAAGGCTATGTGACGCTCGAGATCTCGAACACGACCCCGCTCCCGGCCAAGATCTACGCCAACGAGGGCATCGCGCAGGTGGTGTTCTTCACGGGGGACGAACCGCCCGAGGTTTCGTATGGGGACAAGAAGGGCAAGTATCAGGGACAGCACGGCGTGACCCTGCCGCGCATCTGATCTGGCCGGGCGGCGGCTGACTAAGCGACTGAAGTCAGCCGCCGCACCGTCTCAGCCGCCGCCGTAGATGTATCGGCAGCCACGCTCCTGCGCCTGCTGCAGCGTCACGATCATCGCCGGAACGACTTCGACGCCTGGCAGCAGGTTTGCGCGGGCCTCGTCCGAGAACGCCGTGCGCAGCGCCGCATCTCCCCGCTGCGCCTCCGGGAGGAAGCGCTGCCCCGCCGCGCGGATTGAATTATTGCACGCCAGTATGATCACGCCACGCGAGACGAGCTGTGTGACCAGCTCAGTGTTCGCGTTCCGCGGGCCCGGCATCTGGAGCGTCTCGCCGATTGGGTATTTCCCCCAGATGGCGTCATTGAATAGCAGACCGATGGCTCGGCCGTTCAAGCCCACCACCACGCTGCTGTCGGCATCGGTGAGGCCGTACGCACTTTTTTGCGTGTCGAGATAGGTCTGCGCCCAGCGCAAGGCGATACCGTCACTGGCCAAATGGGAGTGGAATACCACACGGTTCTTGCCCTTCAAACGCGCGATCCACGGATCGTCGGCGGCGGCCGGCGATGGCGCGTTGGGTGACATCGGTCGCGCGTTCGCGTCAGCCGAACGAGGAGCCGCCAATCCCAAGGCCGCCCCTACCGTTACGAGACGCGACAGGAACGTGCGGCGACCAGAGGTCGATGAGTGATCGTGGTTCATAGCGAGGCTCAGTGGCGAGAAATGAGTGAATCCGGCGACACACGACGCGGCAACAGCGGGCGTTCCGATGGTGATGGCTTCCCCGCGGCGGCCGCGGCGGCCGTCGCATACGCCACGTCGACCGGCGGATCACCCTTCGGCCAGTCGCGCTCCTTCCCAGGATGATCCTGACGTGGCTGCGTCAGCACGTAAGCGGCGATGTCGGCGGCTTCCTGCGCCGTGAGCGTGTCGGCGTGATCGAACGGCATGTTGTGGCGCACGAAGGTGGCCAACGTATACTGCCGCGCCATGCCGGCCCCGATCGCGTAGCTCTCGCTGCCCCACACCGCCGGCGCCACCAAGGCCGGGAGCCCCGCCCCATTCGCGCCATGGCAGCGGGCGCACTGCCCCGCATAGCCGACTTCACCGTGTGCGACGTCACCGAGCAGCTTGACGGAGTCCACCGGCGCGGGACGCGCCGACGCCCGCATCGTTTCGAAGTACGCCAGCATGTCGCGCATCTCCTGGCCGTCCTCCGGTAGCATCTTTCCGGCCAAACTCCGCGCGATACACTCGTTGATCCGACGGGCCAGCGTCTCCTCGTAGCCGGGACGCGCACGGTACCGCGGATACCGCGCCGCCGTGCCCAGCCACGACATGGCCGTCGCCCGCGTACCATTGTCGAGATGACAACTGACGCAGCGCAGCGCATTGCCGCTGTTCGCGGGCAACGAGTCGCGGAACGCCGTCATCAGCGCTACACCACGCGCAGCATCGCCGGCGTGAAGGGCGGGTGCGCGTTCGGTGCACGCTTGGGTGAGCGTGGCGGCAAGCGTGGCAGCAAGCAGCGGGCCGACGGAGCGGAACGAATAGCGGAGGCGCATACGCAAACATAAAGCAAAAAACGGGGGCGCGCTGCCGAAGCAACACGCCCCCGATTTGGGATGAACACCAAGCCCGGCCGCTCAGCTGGCCGTAGCCGCCTTGGGTTCCTGGCGCTTGGCGCTCGCCACGAGATAGTCGCGATTCATCTTTTTGATGACGTCGATGCTGATCTCCTTCGGGCACGCTTCCTGACACTCACCAACCAGCGTGCAGTGTCCGAAACCCTCGATGTCCATCTGCTCGACCATGGCCAGCGCCCGCGTGTCGCGCTCGGGCTGCCCCTGCGGCAACATGCCGAGGTGCGTAATCTTGGCCCCCGTGAACAGCGACGCCGACGCGTTCGGACACGCCGCCACGCAGGCCCCGCAGCCGATGCAGGCCGCGGCGTCCATGGCCTCCTCGACGATGTCCTTGCCGATCAGGATCGAGTTGGCATCGCGCGCACCGCCGGTGTTCACCGACACGTACCCGCCCGCCTGGATGATGCGGTCGAACGACCCGCGATTCACCACCAGATCCTTCACGATCGGGAATCCCGCCGCACGCCACGGCTCGACGGTGATGATGTCGCCGTCTTTGAACGCGCGCATGTGCAGCTGGCAGGTGGCCGCCCCAGCCCACGGGCCGTGCGCCTGCCCGTTGATCATCATCGAGCACGAGCCGCAGATCCCCTCGCGGCAGTCGTGTGCGAAGGCCACAGGGATCTTCCCTTCCATCGTGAGCTGCTCGTTGAGCAGGTCGAACATCTCGAGGAACGACATGTCCGCGCTGACACCATCGAGCGTGTACGTCTCGAGCTTGCCCGGAGCTTGCGAGGCCGGCTGACGCCAGACGTTCAGAGTGAGCTTCATTACTTGTAGCTCCGGGTGGAGAGGTGCACGTTTTCGTACACCAACGGTTCCTTGTTGAGAATCGGCGCCTTGCCTTCGCCCGCGAACTCCCAGGCAGCGACGTACGCAAAGTCATCGTCGTTACGCTGCGCTTCGCCGGCGTCCTGGTATTCCACACGGAAGTGACCGCCGCACGACTCTTCGCGCGCCAGCGCGTCGCGGCACATCAATTCACCGAGTTCGATGAAGTCCGCCACGCGTCCCGCGTTCTCGAGCGCCTGATTGAGATTGTCCCCGCTGCCCGGCACGTTCACGTTGCTCCAGAACTCGGACTTGACCGCGGCAATCAGCTCCAGCGCTTTGGTGAGTCCTTCCTTCGTGCGCGCCATACCGCAGTACTCCCACATGATTTTGCCGAGTTCCTTGTGGAAGGAGTCGACTGAGCGCTTGCCCTTGATATCGAGGAAGCGCTTCGTCTGCGCGCGCACCGACTCTTCCG
>CAMBRJ010000385.1 GCA_945870175.1 Gemmatimonas phototrophica | reverse complement strand
ATCACGGGCCGCGGCTGGGACCAGAACGATTGGGGCGTGACCGACTTCCCGACGCACGAGGCGCTGACGGCGGCGCTGCCTGATCATCCAGTGCTGTTGGAGCGCGTGGACGGACACGCCATGTACGCCAACATGGCCGCGATGAAGGTGGCGGGCGTGACGGCCGCCTCGAAGGCGCCGGTGGGTGGTCAGATCATCAAGGACGCCAAGGGCAATCCGACGGGCGTGTTCGTGGACAACGCGTCGAACGTGCTCGAGGAGAAAGTGCCGGCTCCCACGGCGGCGGAATACAAGAGCGCACTCAAGGAAGCGATCGCGCTGATGCACAGCTGGGGACTCACCGGCATGCACGACGCCGGCGCGTCGCGCATGGCGATCGACACGTACGAGGAGCTGGCGAAGGCCAAGGAACTGAACCTCCGCCTGTACGTGATGATCAGCGACGACAAGGCGGCGCTCGATCACTACTTCGCGAAGGGGCCGCAGTCGGCGCTGTACGACGGGCAGCTGTGGGTGCGCGCGGTGAAGCTGTACGCCGACGGCGCGATGGGCTCGCGTGGGGCGGCATTGTTGGAGCCGTACAGCGACGACCCGAACAACTCCGGGCTACTCAAGAGCACGCAGGAGCACATTCGCGAGGTGGCCGAACGTGGCCTCAAGGCGGGGTTCCAGATCAACTCGCACGCCATCGGCGACCGCGGCAATCGCGTCGTGCTCGACGCGTACGAGCAAGCGCTGAAGACAGTACCCACCGCCGATCATCGCTTCCGCGTGGAGCACGCGCAGATTCTGCACTACGACGACATCCCGCGTTTCTCCCAGCTGGGGGTGATACCCAGCATGCAGGCGAGTCATCAAACGAGCGACATGTACTGGATCGGCAAGCGACTGGGCCCCACGCGCTTGTATGGCGCGTATGCGTGGCAGTCGCTGTTGCAGACGGGCGTCGTGATTCCGAACGGCAGCGACTTCCCGGTGGAGCAGGTGAATCCGCTGATCTCGTTCCATGCCGCGATCGCGCGCCAGGATGAACGCAACTGGCCGGCCGGTGGCTGGTTCCCGGAGCAGAAAATGTCGCGCGACGATGCGCTGCGCAGCATGACGATCTGGCCGGCCTACGCGGGCTTTCAGGAAGCGTCGATGGGATCGCTGACGGCGGGCAAGTTCGCCGACTTCGTGATTCTCGACACGGACATCATGCGCGTGCCCGCTGAGATGGTCATGAAGACGAGGGTGCTGTCTACGTGGGTTGGCGGGAAGGCGGTGTTTGAGGCTCGATAACCCTCTCTTTTACTCACTACTCGAAACCCACAGGCGATTTCCCGATGCGCACTGTCTCCCTGCTCCCCGCCGCCACGGAAATCATGGCGTTCCTCGGTGCCACGAATCATCTCGTGGGCGTGACGCACGAATGCGATTACCCTGAGATCGTGGTGTCACGGGCGCGGGTCACGAAGAGCAGCATTCCGCACACGAGTGATCCAGCGGTCATCGACGCCGCCGTGCGCGAGCTGCATGGTGCGGGGCATGCGCTGTTTTCGATGGACGAAGCGCGCATCAAGGCGCTCCATCCCGACGTGCTGCTCACGCAGGCGTTGTGCGAGGTGTGCGCGATCAGCGAGACCGACGTGCGCGCCTTGGCCGAGAAGCTCACGCCGGTGCCGCGCATCGTGACGCTGGGCGGCACGACGCTCGATGGGGTGTACGCCGACATTCAGGCCGTCGCGCAGGTGATGAACGCCAGCGACGAAGCCGAGGAGCTACTGGCCGGGCTGCGTGACCGCGTGAAGCATGTGCACGACATCCTGAAAGCCGCCAAGGCGCCGCGCCCACGCGCCGCGCTCCTCGAGTGGACCGACCCGGTGTACATCGCCGGTCATTGGGGCCCCGAGCAGATCAAGCGCGCCGGTGGCGTCGACGTGCTCGGCACCGCCGGCACGCACTCCACGACGGTCCCCATGGAACAGCTGGTGCTGGCCGATCCGCGATTCGTGCTGTTCGCCCCGTGCGGCTACTCACTCAAAGCATCGGTGGCGGAAGCGAAGCGGTGCCTGGCGCTACCGCAGTGGTCGTGGCTGGCCGGACGTCAGGTGTGGGCGCTGGACGCGAACGGACTAGTGAGCCGGCCAGGCCCGCGCATCGTGGATGGCATCGAGGCGATGGCGCGCATCTTCAACCCGTTGTTGTTCACGGCGATTGATGCGAGGCATGCGGAGAGGGTGCGGTGACAACTGCTAACGGCTAACGGCTAACTGCCAACGGCTAACTGCTAACGGCTAACTCCCTAGGGAGCAGGGAGGAGGGTATCAGGGGGCAGGAGGCAGGTTGACCTGCGCGCCGTTCACCTGCTTCCTCTTTCCTGATACCCTCCTCCCTGCTCCCTAGGGAGTAAGAAGTTTGGAGTTAAGCGGGGCCAGTTTCACCCGACCCACAACTTTATCGCCATCGCCACCATCAGCGCGGCGAACATTTTTCGCAGTACGGCGGCGTCCACGTGCGTGGCGATCTGGGCGCCGAAGTACGCGCCCGCGGCCATGCCGACGGCGATGAACAGGGCGTCTTTGGGATCCAGGTGGCCGGCCTTGTAGTAGGCCATGGCACCGACGGCGGCACCGAGCGGGAGGACGAGGGCGGCCAGCGATGTGCCCGCGGCTTGCTGCGGCGGCATCTTGGCGAGGTAGATCAGCGCGGGCACGATGACGATGCCGCCGCCGATCCCGAAGATGCCCGAGAGGACGCCGGCACCGACGCCGATGGCGATCAGGAGGAGGATCATGCCACAAGAATAGCACCTATATTTGGGCGATGCTTTCTGAATCTTCCGTCGCCTTTCTGAAGCGCCTGCTCGACACGCCCGGTCCGTCGGGCTTCGAAGGTGCACCGGCCCGCGTCTGGCGTGCCGAAGCCGCCACGTTCTCCTCCGTGAAGGCCGACGTCGTCGGCAACAGCCTCGCCACGGTCGAAGGCGGCGGCGGCCCCACGATTCTGCTGGCCGGCCATATCGACGAGATCGGTGTGATCGTCACCTACATCGACGACAACGGCTTCATCTACTTCGAGCCGATCGGTGGCTGGGACCCGCAGGTGCTCGTCGGACAGCGCATGCGCTTTTTGGGCCGCAACGGCGACGTGTTCGGAGTGATCGGCAAGAAGCCGATTCACCTGATGAAGCCGGACGAGCGCGACAAGGCGTCGAAGATCACCGACCTCTGGGTCGACATCGGCGTGAAGAACAAAGCCGAAGCGATGGAGCATCTGGAAATTGGCGATGCCGGCGTAATCGACGCGCGCGTCATGGACATGCCGAACAACCGCATCGTGTCACGCGCCATCGACGACCGCATCGGCGCGTTCGTGGTGCTCGAAGCACTGCGGCGCTACGCCGAGAAGCCGGGTGCCGCCCGCGTGATTGCAGCCGCCACGGCGCAAGAAGAAATCGGCTACGCCGGCGGCGGTGCACGGGTGGCCGCCCAGCAGCTCGATGCCTCCATGGCGATCGTGGTGGACGTCACGTTCGCCACCGATCACCCGGGCGTGGAGAAGAAGGAACTTGGTGAACACCATGTGGGCGGTGGACCGGTGCTCACGCGCGGCTCGATCGTGCA
>CAMBRJ010000384.1 GCA_945870175.1 Gemmatimonas phototrophica | reverse complement strand
ACCACCGCGATCGTTGCCGCTGCCGAACATCATCGCCATGCCACCGCCGCCGGGAGCACCGCCGGCACTGCCCTGGCGATAGTAGAGGCGACCCTTTTGATCGAAGGCGTGCGAGCCGAGGTTCATGTTGGACAACGTGTTCACATCGTTCGTACGCGGTGACGCCATCACGCGCACCGTCTTGCCGTCCTTATTGAGCACCACCATCGATAACGTGGCCGGATCGACCACGATCGAGGAATCGCCGAGGTACGGGATCAAACCGATGGGACGCTGACCGTACGGCATCAGCGCGCCCGGTGCAGAGTCGGCCACCACCAGCACGTTTTGCAACGTGGCGTCGAAGCGCAGCAGCTGACGACGCTGCACGTCGTTGATGAAGATCGAGCCATCGGGGAGCGCGCGCAGCATGTTCGCGCCGCCGATCGGGCGCGTGGCCTTGGCCAACGGCGCCGTCACATCACGAACGGGCACCGTCGCGGTGGACGGCGTCTCCGGCGACACCTGCGCCGACGCGGTCGATGCGGTGGCGGCCAGGATCGACACGCCAACGATCGTCCACGCCGCGGACTTCGTACGCGACATAATCATGCGAGTAACGCTCTGGAGTCGAGAGAAATTTCGATACGTCAGGTCAGCCATGATCAGTTGCCTCCTCGGCCACCACCACCACCACCGCCGCCGCCACGACCCATGCCACCCATGCCGCCACCGAACTGATTCCCGCCCGCCGTTCCCGACCGCAAGCCCTGAAGGGTGCGCCTGTCGAGGAAGCCGACCAGCGACGCGGGGAGGATCCGGATCTGCGCCGGCGTGAGCAGGCTCTTGATGCCCGGGGCGAACTTGATGAGCATGTCGACCGTCTGTTCACGGGCGTCCTTGTAGCGACCGTACGCGTCGTCGTGATTGTACTTATCGGGCAGCTCAGAGAGGAACTTGGTGACCGGATTCCAGATGCTGTCGGACCGGAGCACGAAGTAGCGGTTGAGCGTGGCGAGGCTGTCGGCCTGCTTGCGCGTCAGCTTGAGCGTGTCCGACTGCTGGAGCAGCTGCTGCATCGGATTGATGATGCCGGAGGTCGCGGTGCCACGGAGCTGCTGTAACGACGGTTTGTTACCGGCGCGCGAGCGACCACGGTCGAGCTGTTGCAACAGCTGCTGCTGTTCGCGTGTCGGGCCGACGTCGATGCTCATCGTCATGGTGATCGACATCGGGGTGGAACGGAGCGTGGTCTGCGCCGGACGGGTGGAGCCGAAGCGCTCGTTCACTTCATATTTGAAACTGTTCGAGGCGACATCGAAACCGCGCACGAAGAGCAGCTGGCCGCTCGGACTCGGATTGGCACCCCATCCCTTCAGTCCCGATTCGCCGTTGATCAGGCGATCGAGACCGTTGAGCGGATTGGCGATTTGCAGATTCAGGTTCGCGCGCTGCGGCAGTCCGATCTTGAGCGAGTTGAACGAGACGTTCAGGTTGCCCTGCATCGTCCACGGGCTCGTGCAGGACTTGCGGGCCGCAAACTGGCCGAGCTGGCCGCGCAGACAGGCAACGGCTTCCCTCGTGCCAGTCGCGAGCAGGTTCTGGAGGCCGGCCTTGAGCGCCGGTTCGGTGACCGTGGCCGGATCGTAGATGAACGCGCGGTCGTTGCCGTAGCTGTCGCCGTTCACGTCCTGATTGATCGTGGGCGTGTAGTTGATGCCTGAGCGGAAGTTGCCGTTCCACGAGATGCGCACCGCATCCCAGGCGTTGTAGCTGAATGAATACTGGATCTGATGCCGCGAGAAGAACGCGCTCTTCGACCATTCCGTACCGTTCGGTGAGCCGACCGTGCTATTGAAGCCAAGGTACTGCTCGCGCACATCGGCCAGCACGTACGCCAAGCTCCAGTTGTAGTGCGAGTTGAACACCGCCGGGCGCAAGCTCATGTTGATCTGCTTGCTTTCCGACTCGAGCGTGGACGTCTGCCCGGTCACGCGGCCGAACGCGTCGGCGACGCGCGACTGACGCCACGCCACCTGACCCGTGGTCGGCACGATCGCGGCGGGGGTGACAAAGACGGGTCGCCCAAGTTCGTTGGCCAGCGTGAACCGCTGGATGCCGGGGAAGTTGAGATCCACACCGCCCTGCTGGTGTTGATTGCGCGAGAAGGTGCCGTCGACCGAGAACATGAAGCGATTTTTAAGCACAGCGCCGGCCCACTGCAGGTTGCCGCGAATGGAACGCTGGGCCAGGTAGTCGGGGACGAACAGCGTGATGTTGGGCGAGCTGTTGGCGAAGACCGTACCGCTGGTGCCGTCGGCGCAGGTCCGTGGGATGTTCGCTTCGTTTACCGAATACGATGACCAATTCGGTCGCGGCGTGGCCGGACCAAAACACGTGAGCTGCTGCAGCGCCGAGGGCAGACCCGTGTTATCGATGGCGTTCGAGATGAGCTGGACGCCGGGGGTGTTCTGAAAGACGCCGACGCCGCCACGGATAACCGCGCGTGGCGCGCGGATCATGCCGGGAAGTAGCGCCATTTGATCTGCCTGCCCAACCGTCCACGAGAATCCGACGCGCGGACTTACGTAGAGGCGATTCGGCGTCTCGGCGTTGTCCAAGCCGAACGCCGACAGCACGGCGGGATTCGTCTGCGGTCCCGTCGAGAAATGATTACCGTCGACCCGGACGCCGTACTGCACCTGGAGATCGTTCGTCGGGCGCCAGGCATCGCCCAGCGACATGGCGCCAACGAGCTGACCGCCGGTGCGCGTGCGCGGTGACAACGTGCGGGTAAACGAGGCCGGCGTGTTCGACTGCAGGTCGACAAGCGAGTTGTAGCTGAACGACCCGTATTGATTAAACGCGACGTTCTGCGAGAAGTCGTCGCGGCGCAGCTCACTGGTGAGCTTCACGCGATGACGGTTGTCGTTGGAAAACCACGACATCGTATTGTTGGCCGCCAACGACGCGTTGGTCGACGCCGTGTTCAGACTTGGCGAACCACCGAACAACAAGCTACTGACCGCCGCAGAACCATCGACCAGCTGCGAGTTCACGCGAACCGTACCAGCCGGAAGAATCGTAAACGGATCGGACGCGTTGCGGCTCATATTGAAGCCGATCGTGCTTTCGGTGAAGATGCCTTGGAAGCCGAGCAGGCCGCTGTGACGCGCCTGCAGGGCGCCGCCGTAGCTGTCGCGCGTGCCGTCACGCGTGGGCGTGAACAGACTCGCCGCACCGCCGCCGAACCCACCAAAGCCGCCACCGCCGCCGCCCACCGGCGCCGTGCCCGAGTAGTTGCCCGACAGCGTGATCGCGAACGTGTTCCCACGATTGGAATTGGCCTGCACGTAGTCGAAGCTGTTGAGGACCGTGGCGCGATTCACGATGCGCTGCGGCGAGTAGCCGCCCACGGTGATCGGCACATTGCTGGCGCCAAGAATGTTGAGCAGACGGGCGACGGAATCCGCGGCCACACCAGCGGTCTCGAAGCCCAGCGAGCTTTCGCTCAACAGCGTCTGCAAGTCCTGCAATCGCCGGTCATACTGGAACGACGAGCTGAAGAAAGCGCGGTCGGCCTTGATCGGACCCGATGCCGAGCCCCCCAACGACATGTTCGTGTAC
>CAMBRJ010000383.1 GCA_945870175.1 Gemmatimonas phototrophica | reverse complement strand
TCACGCCGGCATCGATCATCGGCTGCGCGCCGCCGCGCGGCGGCACTTCTTCCGCGGGCTGAAAGAGGAACTTCACCGTTCCGGGCAGCCGATCCTTGAGGCCGGCCAGCACTTCGGCCGTGCCCATCAGCATCGCCGTGTGCATGTCATGGCCGCAGGCGTGCATCACGCCCGTTTCCTGGCCGTTGTACACCGTGCGCACCGTCGACTTGAACGGCACGTCCACCAGTTCGGTCACCGGCAGCGCGTCCATGTCGGCCCGCAGCGCCACCGTGGGCCCGGGCTTGCCGCCCTTGAGAATCCCCACCACACCGGGAATGCCGCCCACGTTTTCCTGCACCTCCATGCCCAGCGCCTTGAGATGCGCCGCCACCAACGCGGCCGTGCGCTTCTCGGCGTAGCCGAGCTCGGGATGCTGGTGAATGTCGTGCCGCCAGGCCGTGACCTTGTCGGCGATCGCGGCGGTACGACGATCGATGTCAGCGGCCAACGCCGGATCGGCGGTGACCTGTTGCGCGCGCAGGGAGGGCGCGACGCTCAGCGTGGCCGAGAGCAGCAGAGCGGCGAACACACGGGGAGATCGCATGGCAGAACCGGTGGGCGGGGAGCAGGCGGAAGGGAGTGGCGGAAAGATGGCGAATGCCGGGTGCTGGCGCTCGCTCCCTCAGGGCACGATCACCGGCGTTGCGAAGAAGCTGTTCGGGCGCCAGGCCGGGCGCGACTTCCGGTTGGCCACGCCCAAGGCGAGATCGGCGTACAGGGCGTTGAAGCCCGCGGCCGCCGCAAAGTCGATGGGCTGCGACAGGTCATCGGACATCTTGTGGTACCGCTCACGCACCCAGCCGGTGAACGTCTTCTCCTCGGCAGTGCCCGGCGTATACCCCAACTTGAACGCCAGCGACGGCACGCCACGGCGGATGAAGCTGTACTGATCGCTGCGCACGAACCGCATCTCCTGCGGCTCCGGATCAGGCAGCACCTGCATCCCGCGCGCCGTCAGCACACCGCCCACATCGTCGGCCAAGTCCGACTCGTCCACGCCGTACACGAAGAGTCCCTTTAGCGGAAAAAGCGGCAGGAACATGTCGGTGTTGAGGTTGGCCACGATCGTGCCGCGCGTGATCGACGGACGCGCCGCGAAGTAGCGTGACCCCAGCAATCCCTTCTCCTCGGCCGTGACCGCCACGAACAGCAGCGTGCGCTTGTTGCCTCCACGGGCCGCAACCGCCTTCGCCGTTTCCATCAGGGTGGCGGCTCCGGTAGCATTGTCCATCGTGCCGTTGAAGATGCTGTCACCGGTGAGCGCAGGCCCCTTGAAGGTGCCAACGTGATCGAGGTGCGCGCTCAACACCACCACCTCGTCGCGCAGGGTGCGATCGGTGCCCGGCAACATGCCCACGACATTGGGGGAGACGATCTCGCGACGCACCGTCGGGAGCGTCGCGCGCAACGACACGGTGAGGGCCGCTGTGGGCAGCGGCTCGCCACGGGCGGCGATCGCGGCCACGCTGTCCCACACGATGCCGCTGCCCGCCAGTAGGCGCGGCATCAACGAGGGGTTCAACACACTGTTGAGTCGTTGTCCACCGAGGTCATCGAGTGACGTATCGGCCAACGACACCGAGCTGCCCAGACGCGTGTTCTCGTTGTCCACCCAGGCACCGCCGGCGCCTACGGCGATCACGCCCACCGCCCCGGCCTGCCGCATGGCGGCCCATCGCGTGCGTGTGCCGTGCGCCAGCAGCGGCGCCGTGAGTCCCTTAGGATTGGCGTTCACATAGACCACGATCTTGCCGCGCAGATCGAGGCCCTTGAGGTCGTCCATGCCCGCCTGCGGCAGCGAGACACCGTATCCGGCGAACACCAACGGGGCGTCCACGTTTGCCGTGGAGAGGCGCGCCGTGATGCGCAGATCGCGGCCGGCCACGAGCGGTGACCAGACTTCGCCTTCGCGCAGCGCCAGCGCGACGCCCTCCTTGGCGATCCCGACCTCGATGAAGCGCACCGGCTGGAACCAGCCATCGGTACCGGCCGGCGTGAGCCCCGCCAGCCGGAACTGCTCGGCCACGTAGCGCGCCGCCGCTTCATGTCCGGGACTGCCGGTATCACGCCCCTTCAACGAATCATTGGCCAGCACCTGTACATGGCGCCACCACGACTCGGCGGGCTGCTGCGCGGCGAGCGAGACGGGCATCGCGACCAGCATGGCGACCAGTGCGGCCGAGAACGTGGTGTATGTCGTGCGACGTGTCATGAGATCGGATCAGTGGGAGAGGAACAACAGGGTCGACCGCGAGCACCTGCCCCGCCGGCACGCACGACCTGTGCATGCCGCCCAACCGCGCTACGGCCGCTTCTCGAACGTCGCGTCCATCAGCACCCACACATTCGGATCGAGGCGCACGCTATCGGGAGCCGTGGCGGTGTTGATGGTGAACACGTTGGATTTGGCCGTCATCCGCACCCGCTCCATGACCGGCGTCGGCTGACCCTTGCTGTACACTCCGATCTCCAGAGGCATGGTGAAGAGGCTGCCATCGGTCTGCACCTGATCGAGCGTGAGGCGCACCTGACGGGCGGCGGCATCGTAGCTCCAGCTGCCTGCCACCTTGAGTGTGCCGGGCTTGTAGAGCCACTGCTCGAAAAACCATCCCAGCTCCTGCCCCGACGCCTCTTCCATGGCGCGGCGGAAGTCGGCGGTGGTCGCGTTGCCGTTGAAGTGCCGCGCATAGTACGCGCGAATACCGCGCTGGAACGCCTCTGACCCGATCACGCCGCGCAGCATATGCAACGTCCAGCTCCCCTTCTGGTAGGTGTGGGAACTGGTGACATCCTCCATACGGCTCAGGTTCTGGTGGATGATGGTGTAGGCCGGATTCTTCGCGGCGAAGCTCATGACCGTGCTGCGGCTGGACTGCAGCCCGCGCACAAATTCGTCACGGCCGTAGGCGTGCTCGATGTACAGCAGCGTGAAGTAGGTCGCGAAACCCTCACTGAGCCACACATCGTCCCAGTCGGCCTCGGTGACGGCGTTGCCAAACCACTGATGGGCGATCTCGTGAATCACCACATTACGCCAGCGCACACTGCCGGTGCCCGTCACCGAGCTCTCGCTGTACAAAATAGCGGATGCCGCCTCCATGCCACCGCTCACGCTGTTGGACTGGATGTTGGCCAACCGTTCGTAGGCGAAGGGCCCCACATAGTCGGTGTAGTACGCCAGCACATCTTTCGTCGGTGTCGCGAAGTCGGCAAAGCCGGCGTCACGATCCTGGGCATAGACCCACGTCTCGATCGCTTTCCCGTCGAAGCTCCCCACGCGTTGCACGGCGAAACGCGCCGCGCCCAGCACGTACAACCACGGCGCAATCGGCACCGAGTTCTTCCAGTGCGTACGACGGCGACCACCGGGCACGTCGCTGATCTCCACCTGCAGGCCGTTGGAGACGACCTGATAGTGACTGGGGGCCGTCACGATGAACTCGCTGGTGGCCTTGTCGTACGGATGGTCGATCGTCGGCAACCAGTGGCGCGCCTTGTCGGGCCAGTTGTCGCTGAAGAACGTGCGATCGCCGTACTTGTTGTTGCCGATCTTGAGTCCCGTGGC
>CAMBRJ010000382.1 GCA_945870175.1 Gemmatimonas phototrophica | reverse complement strand
GTGGCCGACTCGCAGGTCGAGCGCGCCGAGGCCAACCTCGAGTCCATGCAGAACCTGTATGACAACATGGCGGCGTACGGGTATGATCTCACACGCATGCCGTTCGTTATTCAGTACAACAAGCGCGATCTGCCCAACACGGCGCCGCTCGCGGAGTTGCAGTCCATGCTCAATCCAGGATGGGAAGTGACCGACCCCACGCGCATGCGCGCCGTGGCGGATCCCTTCAAACCGGGCGAATTCCTCGTCAGCCAGTTGCCGACCGGCGAGTGGGTGGAGCGCGTCCCGACGTTCGAAGCTGTCGCTGTGACCGGCGACGGTGTGTTCGACACGCTGAAAGCCGTTTCCAAGCTGGTGCTCAAGACGCTCGCATAGCCGCGGGCGTGGCGCGCACCCGTCCTCCCGCCTCTCGACACTCCCGTGAACCTTCCGAACGCAATCACGCTGGGCCGCATCGCCCTGACGCCGCTGATTGCCTGGTTGCCGTTCACGTCGTCGTCGACCGCGCGCCTCTGCGCGTTTCTGCTGGTCACGATCGCCGCCGTCACCGACTACTGGGACGGCCATCTGGCCCGGTCGCGTAATCTCGTCACCGACCTCGGACGCCTGCTTGACCCGCTGGCCGACAAGTTGCTGCTCGTTGCCACGCTGATCCCGATGTATTGGCTGCAGAAGCACTACACGCTGCTGGTACCGGAAGGTACGATGCCCCAGCCCACGCCGCTCCTCTTTCAGACGCCGTTCGGCGCCGTGTCGCTGCCGCTCTGGATCGTCCTCGTCGTGCTCGGCCGCGAAGCGTTCATGACCGTCTTCCGTCAGGTGGCAGCGCGCCGCGGACTCGTGATTGCCGCCATCGGCCCGGCCAAGTGGAAGACGACCTTCCAGAGTGTGTGGCAGGGCGCCGCGTATTGCTGGTTCTTCGCGGCCACGCTGGCTGCCCGTCAGGGATGGGAGAGCGACGGCGCGTGGAAGGCGTTCGCGTACTTCAACGGCTTCGTGGGCGTGACCAGTATGACCGCCGCCGTCATCCTCACCGTGTGGAGCCTGTGGCTCTACCTGCGCCGCTACGGCAAGCAGGTCGCCCGGCTGGCCTGAGACACCGTTGTCGTTCATGGTACTTTTCCTCCATGAACATCGAAATCGTCACGATCGGCGACGAGCTTCTCCTTGGCTTCACGATCGACACCAACGCCGCGCATCTCGCGCGTGAATTGGCCGCGCTCGGGGTGCGCATCGTACGCCGCGCCACCTGCGGCGACGACGCCACTGCCATCGCCACCGCTGTGCGCGATGCCCTCGAGCGCACCGGCGCCGTCATCACCACCGGCGGACTCGGTCCCACCGCCGACGACATGACCAAGCCGGCCATCGCCTCGATCTTCGGACGCGGCATGGTACTCGACCCCGACATCCTCGCCGCCCTCGAAGCACGCTGGCTCAAGCGCTTTGGGCACGAGCTCCCGGCCAGCAACCGACAGCAGGCCATGGTGCCTGAGGCCTGCACGATTCTGCCCAATCGCCATGGCTCCGCGCCCGGCATCTGGCTGGAGGACGCCCAACAGCGCTGGGTCGCCATGCTGCCGGGTGTCCCGCGCGAAATGCGCGGCATGCTCGCCGACACCATCATCCCGCACCTGCGCGACCGGCTGCCGCTGGGTGGCCCCGTCATTCGCGCGCGCACGTTGCGCACCGTCAACATCGCCGAGTCGGCGCTGGCTGATAAGCTCGGTGAGCTGGCCCGCGGCGTGAACGGGCTCTCGCTGGCCTACCTCCCCGGCCATGACGGCGTCGATCTGCGTCTCACGTCGTACACGTTGCCGGCCCGCGAAACCGAAACCGCGCTCGCCGAGGCGGCGCGGCTGGTGCGCGAAAAAGTGGGCCGCTTCATCTACGGCGAAGGCGACGATGACCTGGCGGCGCTCATGCTCGCCGAATGCGCCGCGCGCGGCCTCACGCTCGCGGTGGCCGAAAGCTGCACCGGCGGCATGCTCGGCATGCGCCTAACCGCCGTGCCGGGCTCCAGCCGGGTCGTACAGGGCGGAACGATCGCCTATGCGAATGCGGTCAAGGTCCGCGAGCTCGATGTCTCTCAGGGCGATCTGGACGCGCACGGGGCCGTCAGCGAGCCGGTGGCTCGGGCTATGGCCACCGGGGCGCGCCGGCGGTTCGGCACGAACATCGGGATCGGCATCACCGGCGTCGCCGGCCCCGACGGCGGCACTCCCGACAAGCCGGTGGGTACCGTGTGGGTGGCCGTCGATTGCGATGGCGAGGTCCATGCCGTGCGTGCCGTCCTCCCGGGTGACCGTTCGGAAATCCGGTACCGTGCGGCCCAATTGGCGCTCGATCGCCTGCGTCGCACGTTCGAACACGATCAGGATGCCGTCGGATGGACCGCCCGGGGCTGACGCCCACGCCGGTCTGTCCGTTTCTTTGAGCGACGCGCTGCGCCAGGCGCGAAGCGATGCTCGCAAACTTTACGACGATGACTCCCGTACGCCTATCATGACCGACCCGATGTCTGACGCTCCGGTGGACAACATGGATCCGATGGAAACGCAGGAAACCGCAACGGTGCCGCCGCCGATCGAAGACGGTGACGAGCTGCTGCAGGCGCAGCGCGAGCTCGAATCGCAGAAGGACAAGTATCTGCGACTTGCCGCCGAGTACGACAACTTCCGCCGTCGTGCCGTGAAGGAGCGGCAGGAGGCCGGCTGGCGTGCACAGGGCGAACTCGTGCGCGGCCTGCTCGATGGCCTCGACGACATCACGCGCTTTGCCGCCGTCGACCCCAGTACGGTCGATGCCAAGGCCGTGATCGACGGCATGCAGCTGGTCGAGAAGAAACTCTTCAAGTCGCTCTCCGGACACGGCTTCGAAGTCATCGACCCGACTGGTCATCCCTTCGATCCCGCCAAGCACGAGGCGGTCAGCACCGCGCCGGCGATGCAGTCTGACGAAGACGGTGTCGTCGCCGTTTGCTTTCAGGTCGGCTACGTCATCAATGGCCACGTGCTACGTCCGGCGCGCGTGGTGGTGAAGCAGTGGACCGGCGCCTGAGGGCGCGTTGAGCATGGCTAACGCGAAGGACTTCTACCAAGTGCTCGGGGTCTCGTCCACGGCCACCGCTGACGAGATCAAGAAGCAGTACCGCCGACTGGCGAAGCAGCATCATCCCGACGCGAATCAGAACGACCCCAAGGCCGCCGAACGCTTCAAGGAAATCTCCGAAGCGCACAACGTCCTCGGCGATCCGGACAAGCGGAAGGAATACGACGACATGCGTCGCATGGGGGCCTTCGGCGGCATGAGTGGCTTCGGCGGGACCCGGCCGTCGTCGCGACCTGGGGCCTCCGGCGCGCGCGCTGGACAGCCGGGTGCCGGCACCTTCAACGACTTCGACGTCGGGGGCATCGGTGGACTCGGCGATCTGTTCTCGTCCATGTTCGGCGGCGCCGCCGGCGCGGGGCGTCAGCGCGCGCGAGGCCCGGAACGCGGTCAGTCCATCGAACAGATGGTGGAAGTCCCCTTCCGGGTGGCCGCCGTCGGTGGCAAGGTGCCCGTCGACATCGAAGTGAACGAAGAGTGCGCCACCTGCCACGGCAACGGGGCAGCGC
>CAMBRJ010000381.1 GCA_945870175.1 Gemmatimonas phototrophica | reverse complement strand
TGCGGCCTTCGTGACCGACCCGACGGAATCGGCCGTGTTGATCTCGACCATCTCCTTGTAGACCGCGCGGGCCTCCTGCTGCGCCGGCGTGAGCGTGGTCGGGGCGCCCGGCGCCTTCTGGAGGATCTGGGCGGAGAGGGCGAGCGGGAGCGTCATGGCGACAGCGCCAGTGAGGGCGCGGGCCAGCGTGGGACGACGGAGCAGGGACATGGTCGGCAAGGCTCCAACGGCGAAAACGTGAGGGACGGAGCGCACCGCACTGGCACGGCCCGTTTTCGGGAAACCTAAAGCGAAATCGTATCGGCGGCGTTCAGCCCCTGGCCCTCAACAGGACCGCGGTCGGTCGCGTAAGTTGCAACGACCGTTGGTCCGTACCGGACGCCCCGTGGCACGCCCGTGGTCTGTCCGCGTCTCCTCCCGCCCTGCTCAGGACCTGCTCATGATCTGCTCATGACACGCTCCCGCCGCGATTTCCTCAAGGCAAGCGCCGCTGTGGCCGCCGGTGGTCTGGTCGCTACGCGATCGGCCTCCGCGCTGTCCCCCTCCGGCTCACTGATCGCCGCCCCCGGCCTCATCTCGTCCGACTTGCCGTCGGCCGACGATCCGGCCATCAAAGCCCTCATGTCGGCCGCCCTCGACGTCGCCAAGAGCGGCGGCGCCTCGTACGCCGACGTGCGCGTGGCGGCCCGCCGGCAACAGAATGTGAACACGCGCGATCGCATCGTGCAGGGCGTCAGCGACACCGACACCTTCGGACTCGGCGTGCGCACGCTGGTCGACGGCGCGTGGGGCTTCGCCGCCACCAGCCGCCTCGACAAGGACTCGGTGGCCAACGCCACTCGCGCCGCGCTCGAACAGGCCCGCGCCAATCGCGCGAGTCAGTTGCGTCCGGTGCAGCTCGCCCCCACCCCCGGCAATCAGGTGGGTGAGTGGAAGAGCCCGATTGAAACCGATCCGTTCACGGTGGCGATCACCGATAAGGTGGCGCTGCTGTTGGCCGCCAACGAGTCGGCGCTCGCGGTGAAGGGGATCCGCAACGTCACGTCGAGCATGTTCTTCCTGCGCGAAGAGAAGTCGCTCATGACGAGCGACGGATCCTTCCTCGTGCAGACGATCTATCGCACGTCGCCCAGCATGTCGGTCACGGCGGTGTCGGCCGACTTCTCTGATTTCCAGACGGTGCAGAGCAGCGAAATTGCGCCGATGGGATTGGGCTATGAGTGGGTGATCAACTCGAAGATGGCCGAACGCGCGCCCAAGTGGGCGGAGCTGGCCGTGCAGAAGTTGAGCGCCAAGCCGGTGGAGCCGGGTCGCTACGACCTGCTGTTGCATCCGTCGAACTTGTGGCTGACGGTGCACGAAGTGATCGCGCACCCCACCGAGCTCGATCGTGCGCTCGGCTTCGAGGCCAACTACGCCGGCACCAGCTTCATTGCGCCGCCGGCGCAGGTGCTCGGCAAGCTGCGCATCGGATCGGATCTGTTGAACGTGGTCGGCGATCGCGAGCAGAAGGGATCGCTCGGCGCCATCGGTTGGGACGACGAAGCGGTGAAGCCGATCAAGTTCGACATCATCAAGAACGGCGTGTTCGTGGACTATCAGACCACACGCGAGCAGGCCACGATGATGACTGACTACTACACGAGTGTAGGGAAGCCGGTGCGCTCGTATGGCTGTTCGTACGCGCAGAGCTGGGCCGATGTGCAGTTCCAGCGCATGCCGAACGTGAGTATGGTGCCGGGCAACAATGACAACACGTTCGAGAGCATGATCGGCTCGATGGACAAGGGCATTGCCATCGTGGGCGATGGCTCGTTCTCGATCGATCAGCAGCGCTACAACGGACAGTTCGCCGGCCAGATCTTCTACGAAGTGAAGGGTGGCAAGATCGTGGGGCAGCTCAAGGACGTGGCGTATCAGTTTCGCACGCCCGATTTCTGGAAGTCGCTCAAGGCGATCGGCGGCCAGAAGAGCTACGAACTGGGCGGCGCCTTCGGCGATGCCAAGGGACAGCCGGGCCAGTCGAACTCCGTGAGTCATGGCTGCGTGCCGTCGCTCTTCCAGCAGACCAACATCATCAACACCGGGAGAAGGGCATGAGCGACTTCGGCCCCCGTTCTCTGTACGCGCCAGCGGGCATTCTCACGCGTGCCGAGGCGCAGGAAATCGCCCAGCGTGTGTTGCGAAACTCGCCGGCGGAAGAGACACGCGTTTCGATCAACAGTGCGGCGCGTGCAGACACGCGCTTCGCATTGAATCAGGTCACCACGTCGGGTGAGAATCAGGATACGCAGGTCACTATTACGGCGTATTCTGGCAATCGCGCGGCCAGTGTGAACACCAACCGTCTCGACGAAGCGTCACTCGCCGCCGCGGCGAAGCAGGCGTACGAGATTGCGAAGCTGGTGCCGCCCAATCCGGAGCGCATGCCGGAGCTGGGCGCACAAACGTATCCGGCGTCGCTCGAGCGCAGCATTACGCTGCCCTCTCCCACCGAGCGGGCGGCGGCGTCGAAGATCGTGACCGAACTGGCGCGTGCGAACGAACTGATCGCGACCGGCTTCATCGAGTGCCGCGCCGGCGCGACGGCGCTCGCGAATTCGAAGGGATTGTTCGCGTACGACTCGAGTTCGTCGGTGACGATGACGACCACGGTGCGATCGCCCGATGGCACCGGTTCCGGCTGGGCGTGCACCGATGGTAATACGTTTTCCGATCTCGACCCGGCGCGCGTGGCGGCCACGGCCGTGCAGAAGGCGAAGGACTCGCGGAGCCCGGTGGCCATTGAACCGGGGCGCTACACCACGATCCTCGAGCCCACGGCGGTGGGGAATCTAGTGCAGCTGATTGCCGGTGCGATGCAGGCGCGCTCCGCCGACGAGGGCCGCTCGTTCTTCTCGAAGCAGGGCGGTGGCAATAAGATCGGGCTTAAGGTGGTCGACGAACGCGTGACGCTGCTCACCGACCCAGCCGATTCGCCGAGCACGAGTGGCGGCTACGACGGCGACGGCATGCCGCTCGAGAAGATCACGTGGATCGAGAACGGCGTGGTGAAGAACCTGAATTACGATCGGTTCTGGGCGCAGAAGCAGGGCGTGCAGCCCACACGCGCCGGTGGCGGTGGTGGCGGCGGTGGTGGTGGAGGAGGTGCGCGATCGCTGCGCATGCTGGGCGGCACCACGAGTGTGGCCGACATGATCAAGAGCACGGAACGCGGCATTCTGGTCACGCGCTTCTGGTACATCCGCGGTGTCGATCCGCGCACGATTCTGTATACCGGCCTCACCCGCGACGGCACGTTCCTGATCGAGAACGGCAAAGTGACGCGCCCGATCAAGAATTTCCGTTTCAACGAATCGCCGATCTTTTTCCTGAACAATCTGGAAGCGATGGGCCCAACGATTCGTATCAATGCGTCGGAGAACCTCGGTGCCGGCGGCGCGGTGTATATGCCGCCGATCAAGGTCAGAGACTTTACGTTTAGTTCGTTGTCGGATGCGGTGTAGGGCGGGTCCGGGCAACTCTGAACTGAAAACGCTGAACTGAAAACTCCCTAGGGAGCAGGGGGGAGGGTATCAGGGGGCAGGAAGCAGGTGAACCGCGCATGGTTCCTGCCTCCTCTT
>CAMBRJ010000380.1 GCA_945870175.1 Gemmatimonas phototrophica | reverse complement strand
GAGCGGGTGTGGGTGATAAAGTAGGTCTGGCCACTGAAACACTCTAGGAAGCAGGGGGGAGGGTATCAGGAAGGAGGAAGCAGGTGCACCGCGCGTGGTTCCTGCCTCCTGCCCCCTGATACCCTCCCCCCTGCTTCCTAGGGTGTTTGCAGTTTTCAGCCTACAGGCGTCGCATGGTCACTCGTACGACCCATTCAACTCCAATTTCCACGTGACCGGCAGGTTCGGGTCCAGCGAATCGCGCACCGAGCAGTACTTGGTCACGGCCAGTTCGATCGCGCGTTCCGCGTGCACGCGTTCCACGTCGGCGCCAGTGATGTGGTAGACGAGATGGATCTTCGTGATCCGGCCGGGCGTGCCGGCGAAGCGCTCACCGACCACGTCGACGGACATCGCACTCATCGGTGTGCGACGCTTCTCCAGAATGTCGACGATGTCGACGCCCGTGCATCCCGCCAGGGCGCAGAGCAGCGTGTCGATGGGAGACGGGCCGGTCTTGCCACTGGAGTCCATGTGGATGGCGGCACCGCCGGAGAGGCGTCCGCCCTCGAACTCGTGAGCGCCGACCCACGAGATCTGCACAGTGGCCGGCGGCTTGCCGGCGATCGGCATCGCGGTGGTGTCCTTCAGTTGCTCTGCGCTCATTACGGCTCTCCTCCCTGGCGTATGGGGGCGCGGACGGCGTTGCCCCACTCCGTCCACGACCCGTCATAGTTGCGAACCTTCTCGAAGCCCAACAGGTACGTCAGCACGAACCACGTGTGCGAGGAACGCTCGCCGATGCGACAGTAGGTGACCACGTCGTCGCCGCGCGCGAGGCCGAGTTCGCCTTCGTAGATCGCCCGCAGCTCGTCGGCCGTCTTGAAGGAACCATCCGCGGCCGCCGCACGGGCCCACGGCATGCTGCGGGCGCCGGGAATATGTCCACCGCGCAACGTGCCTTCCTGCGGATAGTCGGGCATGTGCAGCTTTTCGCCGGTGTACTCCTGTGGCGAACGCACATCCACCATGGGCTTGCCCGCCTGCATGTGCGCGCGCGTGTCGTCGATGAAGGCGCGGATCGACACATCGTTGCGCTCGCGTGCGGTATATGCGGTGGTCGGAAACGATGGCACGTCGGTCGTGGTCGGCCGGTCTTCCGCCAGCCACTTGGCGCGACCACCATCGAGCACGACGGCGTTGTCGAAGCCGAACAGCTGGAACACCCAGAACGCATAGGTGGCCCACCAGTTGTTCTTGTCGCCGTAGAGCACGACCGTCGTGCTGTCATCGATGCCCTTGGCGCGCAGCAGTGACTCGAAGGCGGCGCGCGCGATGTAGTCGCGCTCAACCTGATCGTTCAGGTCGATATGCCAGTCCAGCTTTTGCGCGCCGGCAATGTGCTCGACGCCGTACAGGAGTATGTCCTCGTTGCACTCGAGGAGGCGCAGCGACGGATGATCGAGGTGCGCCGCCAGCCAGTCGGTGCTGATGAGGCGCTCGGGGTGCGCGTAGCCCTTGGCGGCCACGAGCGTATCCGGGGTATCGGGCAGTCGGGGAATTGGTGACATGCATGGACGCTAGCGACTTGGAGCGAGAGGGGCGAGGGCCGATCGCCGGCATTACGGACGCGCTACATTTCGGCATGCTCTCCGTCACCGGATCCGCCATAGCGTATCGCCTGTTCGACGTGGGATACGCCATTGATCTCGAACGCGCGCTCGACCTGCTCGCCGCCAGCGCGCCGGAGCGCGTACGGCCCGTCCGTGGCGAGGGGCAGGCGCTCCAGATCAGCAATCCACCGATTACGGTCTGGCTCGGCAGCGAGGTGCTCGTGGTCGACGAGACGGCCCACGACGTCGAGCTCTCGGCACGGATCTTCGACTTTGGCGTGGTGTCGCTGCGTGTGCGGGTCCGCCCGACGTCCGCCTGCGATTGGGAGCAGTTCACCCTGTTTGGCCGACGGCTCGAGCACCATCCCGGCATCACGGCGCTGGTGCAGGTGCAGCTGCAGCAGCTCTGCGAGCGCATGCGGCCAGCGATTGAGCGTCCGGCGGTAGCCGATGTGCACGAGGACTACACGGTCTTTCGCATCACCCACCTCACGGACGAAAGTGGGACGCCGCTGTCGGCCGCCGCGCTGGCCGCCTTGGATGTGGTGCCGTTGCTGCTGAACGAAACACGTCCGCTGAGCGCGGAAGCGCGACGCGAGCTGCTGCCGCATCGGTTCACGTATTACGGCGACGACCTTGCCCTGCTGACCTGGGAGAACGCCCTCGTCGTCGAGCCCCGCGAGGAGGACACCGATCTGCAGTACATCCTCGAGTTCGCGAATGCGCAGCTGCTCGAACTGCGCTACTACGACGCTCAACTCGATGCCGAACTGCCCCGGCTCTACGACGCGATTGAAGCGGCGCGCGCGCGCCGGTCGGTGTTTCCCGGCCGCCGGTTCGCCGCGCTGCTGTCACGACTGCAGGCGCAGGTGGCCGATTCCACCGAATTGGTGGAGCGCGTGGAGAACGCGCTTAAGGTGACCGACGATGTGTATCTGGCGCGCGTGTATTCCGCCGCGCTGGAGCTGTTTCGTGGCCGCGCCTGGCGGGCGGGGATCGATCGCAAGTTGGCCATCTTGCGGGAGACCTACGCCATGCTGAACAGCGAGGCGCAAGCGCTGCGGAGCGAAACGCTGGAAATCGCCATCGTGGTGCTGATCGTCGGCGAGCTGGTCATGGCGTTGCTGCGCGGCTGAGGCCCCACGAATAGTTTAGGGCGATGCAAAGCAGCCGCCTACCCGAGATGGAGTCGTACGCCCGGCACGTGTTGGTCTGTACCGGCAACTTCTGCGACGAGAATCGCGCTGGCCGCGCGATCTACGCCCGACTGGCCTCGCTCCTGCAGCGCGAAGGACTCCTCTTCGGCGCCACGCGCGTGAAACGCGGTGAAGCACCCTGTCTGGGCGTGTGTGCCGGTGGCCCCATCGTGGTGGTATACCCCGAGGGCGTGTGGTACGCCGGCGTCACCTTCGCTCTGCTGGAGCGCATCGTCCTCGAGCACTTGAAAGAAGGACGCGTGATTGAGGAAGCCGTGTTTCATCGGATGACAGCGAAATAAAGGGTACGCCGTCGGGGGCTGATCTCGGCGCCCACCGCATCCGACCGGGCTACTTCCCGTCGGGGGCCTGCGCTCCGTCTGTTCCTGCCGGCGGCGGAGGGCCGTGCGGCGAAGGGCCGTGAGACGGCACACGTGTAGCGATGGCCTCGGAGCTGCGCAGCCCCCGGATCCCCTCCACGAGCTCCGTTGAGGCAACCACCACGCCCCGGCGCGCAAGCTCCTCGGCCACCGCTTTCACATGTCTCGCATGGACATACCGCGCGAACTGGAAGAAGTTCCGCTGGGCCTCGGGGTTCTCGGCGAGGAAGCGGGCAAGGGAGTGACCGGCCTTGAGCGTGTTGCAGCCCCTACAGGCGGTCACTACGTTGCCGGGAGACCCGTCGCCTCCGCGCATCCGCGGCTGGACGTGGTCAACGCTCAGAGCCTCCAGTTCGTGCACGAGTCCGCAGTACACGCAGCGGTATTCGTCCCGTGCGAAGATCTCGAAGCGGTTCACCCGGTTCTGCCCGTCATCACTCCTCCTGTGAATCTCCCGGATCGCGGTC
>CAMBRJ010000379.1 GCA_945870175.1 Gemmatimonas phototrophica | reverse complement strand
ACCACCAGCGCCTGAGGTGGCCATGCCGGTGAAGGAGTTCACGATACCCATCGTGGTGCCGAGCAGTCCGACGAACGGCGCGGTGGCGCCGACGGTCGCGAGGACGCCAAGACCGCGCTTGAGGTCGACGATCGTCATGAGCATTTCACGCTCGACGGCGCGCTCCGACGTGTTGATGTCCGACACCGTCACCGAGCCGTCCTGGATGAGCGGGCGGATTTCGGCGAGGGCACCACCGAGCACGCGAGCGACATGCGAGTTCTTGTAGCCTTCGGCCAGCTTGATCGCCTCGACGAGGTTGTCTTCCTCGAGGAACTGCGAGAACTCGGGGGCGAACTTCCGCGTTTCGGCCTGCGCCTTCCGCATGCTCCACCACTTCTGGATGAGCACGGTGAACGAGTAGGCGGACATACCAAGGAGCGTGAAGACGATGCCCTTGGCAAACCAGCCCATCGACGAGTACAGCTCCATCAACGACATGTTCATGACGAAAATCTCCGCAGAGCGAGGGGGGAAACCTTAGCGGTTGAGCGAGAACTGGAACGGCTGCTGCACGAGCTGCTTTACCTTGCGTCCACCCACTTCGGCGGGGAGGAAGCGCATGCGCTGCAGCGCATTCTTCACGGCGTTGGAGAACAGATCGTTGTCGGACTTGAGCACCTTGAACGTGACCATTTCGGCACGGCCGGTGGTGTCGACCACGAACTGCGCCAGCACGGTGCCTTCGATGCCCGCGGTACGGAGCATGTCGGGGTACGCGGGACCCTGAGCGCCCGGCGCCATGACGACGGGCTTTTCGACCTGGAAGTCGAAGTAGGGCTGGTCACCCTGAGGGACCGGGCCCTTTCCGCCTTCGACACCCTTCGCGATACCACCAGCGACACCCTTACCCGAGAAGTCGGCTTCGTCCGTGACCTTCTTGGACAAATCGATATCGGGGATGACGTTGGGGATTTCGATGGGGGCCGACAGCACCTGGAAACCCTTGGGCGGTGGCGGCGCGACCACGGCGTCGGGCGGCGGTGGGGCCTTTTCCGGCTCGGGGGGCTTGGGCTCGTCCTTTTTCACCTCAACAAAGTCGACCTTCTCTTCCTTCGGCTTTTCGTTGATGATGCCCGAGTTCTTCGTGACAACGATGAGGGCAACAACAACGGCCGTATGGACGATGATCGAGGTGACGGACCCACCCAAGCGCTTCTGCTTCTGAGCCTGAGATTCAAGCAGGTTGTTGAACATCTCGCTTGTCCGGGGTGCGGGCTACGGATCGCAGCGCCCGGACAAGAGGCCCGGGAACTGACTACCGCGATTCTACGTCGCGAAGATGATCGAGCAATGGACAGAACATTAGGATCAGATTAATCCGCCGTTAGCATTCCGCCGGGCGAATCGACCTGGGGGTGACTGTTGACCATCGACTCGTATTCACCCGTCATGCCCGAGCCTGGCGATCCCGCCAACGGCAACACGACAGTGAACGTGCTGCCCCGCCCCAGGCGCGACTGAACGCTCAGACGGCCACCGTGCGCCTGCGCGATCCACTGACAAATCGCCAAACCCAAGCCGAAGCCGCCGCGCTCTGAGTCGCGTGAACGTACGCGATCGGCACGCCAGAACCGTTCGAAGATGTATGGCAAGTCGGCGGCCGCGATCCCGATGCCGGTATCCTGCACGGCAAAGGTGACCTCGGCCTCGCCACGCACCAGCGTGATGCCCACCCGGCCACCACGCGGGGTGTACTTGATGGCATTCGTCACGAGATTGAGATACAGCTGACGTAAGCGCGTGAGATCAGCGAGCACCTCCACATTCTCCGTCAACGGCGCGTCGATGGTGAGACCGGCGTCCTCGCCGAGCAGTCGCGCCGTCTCCACGACCTCACGCATGAGTGGCCCGAGCTCCACCGGTTCGCGGTAGAGGTCGAAGCGCCCTTCGTCGGCGCGCGCGAGCGTGAGGAGGGAGTCGACGAGGTCGGCCATGCGCGTGACCTGCTGCAGCGCTTCCTCGATCGCGATCGCCTGCTCGGTTGGCGTGGAGGTGGGGGAGAGCGAGCGCTCGATATCGGCGCGTATCACGGCCAACGGCGTCTTGAGCTCGTGGCTCGCGTCAGCAGTGAAGCGGCGCAACGCCCCGAAGGAGGTTTCCAAGCGCTCGATCATCGCGTTGAGCGTGGACGACAGGCGGGCGAGTTCATCTCCGGCAGCTCCGATCGCCAACCGGCGGTGGAGCGAACGACCGTCAGTGATCGCCTCCACTTGATCGATGATGCGATCGATGGGTCGGAAGGCCCGCCCCGCGATGATGTACGCGAACGTCATCGACAACGCGAGCAGGAACGGCGCGATGACGAGCATGGTGCCAACGAGCTCCCGCGGCGTGTAGCTGATATCCAACGTGCTGAGAGCCGCGTACACGCGATAGCGCGCGTTCTCGCTGAGCGGGACGACGCGCGTGGCCAGCAGGACGATGTCGGAACGCATCGCCACCCGCCGGACGGTGCGAGACGGCGATGATTCGCGCGCCGCGGTGCTGAACACGTCGCGATCGGAGGCGGAGAGCACCTGCACGGCGGGCGAGGCATAGATGTCGTATTGGCTGCTGTCCTGCACCAGCACGTACCCGTCGAGCAGCGCCAGGAACGACTGCATCCGGAACGACACGCTGGGCCCGGCCAGCGGATCGTTCTGGGCGACGATCGGATCGGTGCCGGTGTTGCGCGCCAGGTTGATGGCGCGCACGACCTGATCCGCCTCGGACTGTACGCGCGCCTCGAGCTCGCGGAACAGGAGCTCGCGACGCACGGCCAGCAACGCGATCGAGAAGATCACGAGCGTGCCGATGAACGCAGCGGCGTAGGAGGCCGTGAGGCGTGCCCGAATCGATCCCACGTGCGCTCCGCTACCCGCGAATCATGTAGCCGACCCCACGCACCGTGGTGATCAGCTTCTTTTCGAACTTGGCGTCAATCTTTTTTCGCAAATGATTGATCACCACGTCGACGATGTTGGTGCCGGGATCGAAATGATAGCCCCAGGCATACTCCGTGATGAGCGTGCGGCTCATGACGCGTCCGGCATGACGCATCAGATACTCGAGCACCGCGAACTCCTTCGGCGTGAGCTCGATCGCTTCGTCACCACGGCGCACGTCGCGCGTGCCCTGATCGAGTTCGAGATCGGCGACGCGTAACTGCGGCGACGCCATCGCCCGTGGACGGCGGAGCAACGCCTCGACGCGGGCCAACAGTTCCTCGAACGCAAAGGGCTTGGTGACGTAGTCATCGGCACCCGCACGCAGCGTCTCGACTTTGGCGTCCACGGCGTCCTGCGCGGTGAGCACCAGAATGGGGCGTTCGAAGCCGCGCGCGCGGAGCGTCCGAAGGACGTCGAGTCCGTTGCGCCCCGGCAACCGCATGTCGAGAATGACGAGATCGTACGGCTGCGAGATGGCCATCCGCTCGCCCTCCAGCCCGTTATTCACGAGATCCGCCTGCCACCGCTGCTCCTCGAGCCCCCGGCGCACGAATTCCCCAACGGTGGGATCGTCCTCGATCACGAGAATCTTCATACGCGTGCTCCACCCGCTGGGCGCTGAAAGCCGTACTCGCGAATCTTTCGGTACAGCGTTTTCGGAGAGATGCCCAGTATGTCGGCA
>CAMBRJ010000378.1 GCA_945870175.1 Gemmatimonas phototrophica | reverse complement strand
GGGATCTGCAGGATCTCCGATGCTTCGAACGTATTTAGATCGACCCGCGCCACGCGGGGCGTGTTGTTCGCGTTGACGAAGATCCAGCGACCGTCGTCCTCGCCATTCGTTTGCGAGAGCGCCGTGTGATGGAGATCATCCCACGGGATGTTGCCGAAGGTGGTTTCCAGCATCGGCTTCGTCTCTTCCGAGTACCCCCAGCCATTTTCCGGGAACTGCGAGAAGACCGGAATGATCTTGAGCAGGCGACCCGACGGCAGGCCGTACACGCCGATCTGTCCATTAAAGCCGCCGGACATGAACGCGTAGAACTCGTCGTGCTGGCCGGGTGCCACATACACTTTGCTGGCGGCATCGGCACTGCCGACGGTCCCGGCGGGGCGATTGGCGGGCGCACACGCGAACCCGTACACCATGGTGGTGGCGGCGGTCGCAGTCGCCACGAGCCAACCCGTGCGGCGAGAGAGAGACATGATGAACCCCGAGATTGGGAGAGAATGGCTGCGGCGTGCGGCCTGCAGTGGCCGTCGTGTCGCTGTGGAACAATCTCGGATCTCAAATGCCAGTAAAAAGTCGGAGAAGTCCTCCGTTGTTGAAGGGAAACCCTGACAATGCCATACCAGCATTTTGCCAACTTCACGGCATGCGACTCACACGATTCACCGACAATGCGTTGCGGTGCTTGCTGCTCTTGGGGCTGGAGCCCGAGCGCTGCATCACCGTGCGCGAGATTGCCGACCGCATGAATATGTCGTACGAGCATCTCGTGAAAATCGTCCACCGGCTCTCTGAGTTCGGCTACGTCGACACGGTGCGTGGACGGCACGGCGGCGTGCGGATCGCCAAGCCGGCCGTCGACATTGTCCTCGGCGCGCTGGTTCGGCAGACCGAGGAGAATCTCACGCTCGTCGAGTGCTTTGATCCGGAGCACAACCGCTGTCCGATCTCGGCGGCCTGTCGGCTGGCTGGCACGTTGGACGAGGCGCTACAGGCGTTTCTCGCCGTCCTGGATCGGCACACGCTGGCCGACATGCTCCAGCCGCGGGAGCAGTTGGTACCGCTCTTGGCACGACGAGAGCCCGTGGCCAGCTCCGCCTAGCGTCCGTGACTGCGCGTTAGGCGCCCAGCGCGCCCAGCATCGCCCGCGTGAAGGTCGGCAGGTCTTTCGGAACGCGGGCACTCACAATATTGCCATCCACCACGGCGGGCTCGTCGACCCAGATTGCCCCGGCGTTGGTGAGATCGTCCCGAATGCCCAGGGATGACGTCATGCGCTTGCCGCGCACGATACCGGCCGAAATGAGAATCCACGGGCCGTGGCAGATCGTGCCCACGATGCCCCCCTGCTCGTACACGCGCCGCACGAGCGACAGGACCGCCGGATCGCGCCGCAGCTTGTCGGGGGCCCATCCCCCCGGCGCCACGATGCCGCACAGCGTGGTCGGATCGAGATCGGCCACCTGACCATCCATCGTGGCCGGATAGCCCCACTTGCCGTGATACATCGCATCTCCGTTGCCAATCAGCGGCGTGTGGTAGCCCGCCTCTTCGAGACGCAGTTTGGGATACCAGACCTCGAGGTCTTCGTAGTCGGGGCCGACGAGGATGGCGATGGTGCCGAGTGCGGACATGGCGAATCTCAAATTCGGGAATGCTGCGAGGACCAACGCGCTGATACGTCGGTGTGTACAATAGGTCGACATTGGAAACGCACCCCCGCCACGCGCCATTGATCTCGGGGATCGTACTGCGACCGGCCGCCCTTCGCCCCAAACACCATGAAGCTTATCGTCGCCATCATCCGCCCGGAGAAGCTGGCGGATGTGAAACGTGCGCTCTTTCAGGTCGGCGTGACCGGCATGACGCTATCCCGCGTGAGCGGGCATGGTGGAGAGCGGGATGTGGTACAACAGTATCGCGGAGAATCGGTGGTGCTCGAATTCCACGAAAAGGTCCGCATCGAAATGGCCTGCTCGGACGAGTTCGTGGAGCGCACGATCGATGCGATCTGCGATGGCGCGCGCACGGGTGATGTCGGCGACGGCAAGATTTTCGTGCTGCCGCTCGATCACACGGTGCGCATCCGCACGGGCGAGCGCGACAACGATGCCATGACGGCCGTCAATGCCGACGAGATCATGCGTCAGACGCAGCTCGAAATGCGCGTGCCCAACAAGGACGACTACTGATGCAGGCGCCAGCGATCTCCTCGGGCGACACCGCGTGGGTGCTGATCTCGACGGCGCTCGTGCTGTTCATGGTGCCGGGGTTGGCCTTCTTTTACGGTGGACTCGTGCGCAGCAAAAGCGCACTCAACACGATGCTGATGAGCCTCGGCGCCCTCGCGATCGTCACGGTGCAGTGGGTGCTCGTCGGCTACAGCGTGGCCTTTGGTCCGGGATCGACCTGGATCGGTGGCCTCAGCTTCTTCGGCTTCCAGGGCGTCACGGCCACGCCGAATCCCACGTACGCGGCGGCGCTCCCGCATCTGCTCTTCGCCGCGTTCCAGGCGATGTTCGCCGGGATCACGGTCGCGCTCTTTTCCGGCGCGATCATCGATCGGATGCGCTTTGTCGCGTATCTCGCGTTCGGTTTGATCTGGACCACGCTGGTTTATGACCCGCTGGCGCACTGGGTGTGGGGCGACGGCGGCTGGCTGCGTGCGCTGGGCGCGCTCGACTTCGCCGGTGGTACGGTGGTGCACATCAGTGCCGGTGTCACCGCGCTCGTACTGGCCAAGGTCCTCGGCCCGCGTCGTGACTTCAAGCGCGTCCCCACGGTGCCGCACAACGTGCCGTTTGTGTTACTCGGCGCGGGCATGTTGTGGTTTGGCTGGTTCGGCTTCAACGCCGGGTCGGCGCTCGCGGCCGACGGGATCGCGGCCAACGCGCTGGTGACCACGCACGCCGCGGCCGCGGCGAGCCTGCTCACGTGGAGCCTGCTCGAGTTGTACAAGAGCGGTCGCGCCACGGCGGTTGGTGTGGCGACGGGTGCGGTGGTCGGTCTGGTCGCCATCACGCCAGCGGCAGGCTTCGTCACGCCGATGTCGGCGCTGGCCATCGGTTTCCTGGCGGCACCCGTGTCATTCTTCGTGCTGCACTATCGCGCCAAGACGTCGCTCGACGACACGCTGGACGTATTCGCCTGCCATGGCGTGGCCGGCATCATGGGGGCCGTGCTCACGGGTGTGTTCGCGTCGAAGGACGTGAACCCCATCGGCGCCGACGGCCTCCTGCGCGGTAACCCGACGCTGGTCGGCATTCAGCTGCTGGCCGTCGTGGCCACGGTCGCCTTCGCCGGCACGGCCAGCTTCGGCATCTTGTCTGCGCTCAAGCTCGTCGTGCCGCTGCGCATTCGCGTGGACGCCGAAGTGCAGGGCATCGATCTGGCGGAACACGGTGAGGAAGCGTACCACGGCTCAGATCTCAGTGATCTGACGGGTCGACGCACGGCGCTCGGCGATGCGGTGGTGCTGTCGGCGAGTGAGATGCGGGGGGCGGCGGCGCGGCGGGCGTAAACGGTACTGCGAACGGCAAACTCCCTAGGGAGCAGGGGGGAGGGTATCAGGAAAGAGGATGCAGGAGGTGCGTGGCCCACCTCCTTCCTGCCCCCTGATACCCTCCCCCCTGCTTACTAGCGAGTTTTCAGTTCCCA
>CAMBRJ010000377.1 GCA_945870175.1 Gemmatimonas phototrophica | reverse complement strand
ACGGCGGTCAACGTGCCCTTGTCGAGCGTCAGCACCAACGGCTACGTGAAGCCGATCAGCGAGCTGAAGACGCTGTTCGCCGACGCCGGCGTAGACCAGAGCAAGCCCGTGATCACGTACTGTCACATCGGGCAGCAGGCCACCGTGTTGTGGTTCGTGGCGATGATGCTCGGACACGATGCGCGCATGTTCGACGGATCGTTTCAGGAATGGAGCGGCACGGCGCGCCTGCCGGTGGTGGGACCACCGGGGAAGTAAGTCAGGATGGATCGAGCGGCGTGGTCGGCACGGGGAGGTCGACCACGTCGTACAGATCGAGCTTCGTCAGGTCGATGGAAGCCGTGCCGTCCGATCGCGTAGTATTCAGAATATTGCGGAACTTGGCGCCCCACACGACCTCGTCGCCGCGGTACGACCGCCGCGACGAGACCCGCGTCGCGAACGTTTCGTCGGTGCCGTGCATGAGCACGAGGATCTCCACGTCGCGCGCATCTGCCTCGCTCGCCGTCATCCCCCACAGTGGGCTCCCTGGGGTGATCGGGTGGACCAGCGTCCAGGTGGTGGGCAGGAAGCTCACCGCCCGTCGATCGAGCGCCAGCGGATAGTAGCGACGTTCACCGCCACCGACGCCGGCATTCCGCATCGTAAGCGTGACCTGCGCGTCGAGCTCGATCAATTCGTTCCGACGGCGGTTGGCGATGCGAAACATGAACGCCGTGCCGTCATTGAAGGGCGCGATCACCGCCATCGTGCTGAACTGCAGCGCCATCGTGGGACGCGCGAAGCGGGCGAAGAGCAGTCCGGTGATCAGCGCCTGCGCCATCAAGCCGATCAGCGCCTCGACGGTCACGAGGAGATTCCCGGCGATGCCATTGGCGACGATCGTGCCGTAGCCGATGGTGGCGAAGGTCTGCACGCTGAAGAAGAACGCCCGCCAGAACAGCCCGCCGAAGTGGTCGACGGCGGCGCCGGTCAGCCCCTCGCGGCCAAGCAGCATGAAGAGCGCCGCGAACACCAGATTGATGCCGGTGTAGACGACCACCGTCCACACGAGAAACCGGCCCCACGATACAGTGAGGGCATCGTGATACAGGCTGCCGCCTTGCGACCACGAGAGGCCTTCGCGTCGAACATTGAACGTGCCGTCGGCGTTCAGCAGTCGTCGGCCGCGCGCGTTGGAGAGGTCGCGGCCGAGACCGAAGTCGCCCTTGTCTTCACGAGGCGTCAGGGGAGGCGTCGATGACATCGCAGGAATTTAGCACGGATGGTGGCTATCGTTCGTCGATGACGACTTTCGCCTTTCCTTTCCACGTTCTGTGACGCTGACCCGCGCAAACCTGCCGGCGCTCGTCGCGCTCTGGGCCCGCGGCGTCGACGACGCGGCGCGTTCGGGGAGCACCGCGCTTTCCGACGAACTGCTTTCGGTGCGCCATGAAATTGCGCAGCGGCTTCGGGTTCGCCCGGCCAGTGCCGAGACGCGCGACCTGCTGCAGGAGTTCGACGACGCCTTCCGTGCGATCACGACGGAGGGTGCGACCTGCATGTATGGGCCGGATCGCGCGGCGGCCGAAGGATGGTCGTCGCGACGCGAATGGTACTTCTGGCGGATGGCACCCGACGCGTAACCCGAGCCGCGTCGGGAGCGGCTGAAGCAGCGGGCCACCGCCCGTCGCAGCGCCGGCGGAGCCCGCACCGCCCTTTTGCGCCAAACGCTGGCCCGGCCGGGTTGGAAGCCGTCACCTTCCCGCGTAACTTTGGGCGTCTACGCGGCCCCGTTGGGGCCGCCGCTTCCCTTTCCGGAGTGCACGTGACCGCTGCTGCCGACAGCCCGATCGCTGCCGCGACCACGCCCCTGATCGGTGTGGTCATGGGTAGCGCGAGCGATTTCGACACGCTCGCCCCAGCTTGCGAGATTCTCGCCGAGCTCGGCATCCCCTACGAGGCGCGTGTGGTGTCAGCGCATCGCACCCCAGACTGGCTCTTCGAGTACGCCGACAGCGCGTTCCCACGCGGGCTGCGGGCGATCATCGCCGGCGCCGGTGGGGCCGCGCACCTGCCGGGTATGCTGGCGGCGAAGACGCTGGTGCCCGTGCTCGGCGTGCCCGTGGTCGCGACGCCGCTCAATGGCATGGACGCCCTGCTGAGCATCGTGCAGATGCCGGCCGGTGTGCCCGTCGCCACGTTCGCCATCGGCAAGCCTGGCGCCGCGAATGCGGCGCTCTTCGCCGCGCAGTTGCTCGCGGCCGACGATGCCGCGCTGCGTGAGAAGCTGGCCGCGCGTCGGTCGACTAGAGCCACGGAAGCGCTGTCCCGCCCATTGGCCGCGCCGAACGCCATCGCGCCGAGCGACTTTATCCCATCCGCCACGTGACACCGATTCTTCCGGGAGCCACCATCGGATTTCTCGGCGGTGGACAATTGGGACGCATGACCGCGTTCGCGGCGCGCTCCATGGGGTACGACATTCACGTGCTCGATCCCGATGCGATGTGTGCCTCGCGCGCGGTGGCCTCGCGCACGATTACCGCGCCATTCGACGACATTGCCGCCGCGATCGAGCTCGCGAAGGGATGCGATGTCGTGACGCTCGAAATCGAGCAGATTCATCCGGATGTGCTCGATGCGGTCGCCGCGCACACCGCGCTTCGTCCAGGGCGTGCGCCGGTGTACATCATTCAGGATCGCATCCGCCAGAAGCAGTGGCTGCAGGCGCAGGGCTTTCCGCTCGGGGCGTTCGTCGCCGCCACCTCGGCCCACGACGTGGAAGAGGCCGTGCGCACGCACGGGGCCTGCATCGCCAAGTCCACGCACGGCGGATACGACGGGCGGGGTCAGGTGCGCCTGCACGAGCCGGAACAGGCCGTGGGCGCGTGGGACGCCCTCGGCGGTCGTCCCTGTCTCGTGGAGAAGATGGTGTCGATCGACTACGAGATTTCCGTGATGGTCGCGCGTCGTCCGGGTGGCGAGATGGCGGTGTATCCGCCGTCGCGCAATCACCACACGAGCGGCATTCTCACGTGGGCAGTGGTGCCGGCCGTCATCTCGCCGGCCATGTCGGACAGGGCACAGGCGCTCGCATCCGGCATCGCCGAACGCATCGGCATCGTGGGGCTGCTGGCCGTCGAATGCTTCGTCACGACGGACGGCGAGTTGCTGGTAAACGAGCTCGCGCCGCGTCCGCACAACAGCTATCACCACAGCGAACGCGGACTCGCCACCAGCCAATTCGAACAGCTGGTGCGCGCCGTGTGCGATCTGCCGCTGGGCAGCACCGAGGTGCACGCCCCGTCGGCCATCGTGAACTTGCTGGGCGAGGTGTGGCTGCAGCACGAGCCGCCGCACATCACGCCGGCACTCGAGGTGCCCGGCACGCGCTTGCATTTGTACGGGAAGGCGGGCGCGCGCGGCGGCCGGAAAATGGGCCATCTCTCGGCCGTGGGCGAGAGTGCCCAACAGGCACTCGGGCGTGTGCTCGAGAGCTACCGGCGCCTGTCGCCGGCAACCATCGCGAGCTTCGATGTGCACGAGCCCGTCCTCGCTCGCTCCACCAACTGACCGGACGCATGTTTCCACGCGATTTCTACGAGATTCTGCACATCGTTGGCATTGCCATGGTGTTCATCGCCATCGGTGGCGTTGCGACACATGCGGCCAACGGCGGCACTAAGA
>CAMBRJ010000376.1 GCA_945870175.1 Gemmatimonas phototrophica | reverse complement strand
CGCCATTTGTGAGCAGGTGGAGGACCCCAAGCTCGCGAAGGGTCTGGTGAAGCGCGAAGTGGTGGAGACGATCACGCCGGGTGCGGTGTTCGCCGACGATTTGTTGGACGGTGCGCGCGCCAACTACGTGTGCGCGATCGCGACCGGTCGCGACACCTCGCGCGAGGGATCGCGCGAACAGATCGGTATCGCGGCGGCCGATCTCTCCACGGGCGAGTGGCGCCTTTTTCTGGTGACGCCGATGGACGCGCCGGCGGTGCTGGCACGCGTGGCGCCGCGCGAGCTGCTGGTGGTGCGTGGTGCGTCGCACCCCGAGTTGGCGGCCGCGATGACGGCCGTGGACAACGTGCTGGTGACGGAGCGCGACGGGTGGGAATTCGACGCGCAGTTGGCGGGCGATGAGCTGGCGCGACAGTTCGATGTCCAATCGTTGGAAGGCTTCGGTTTGGGGAGCGACGATGCGGGCGCGATCGGCGCCGCGGGTGCGCTGTTGCGCTACCTGCGCGAACTGCAGCCGGGTGGATTGCCGCACCTCGCGCGTCCGGTGGTGGAGCGTCCCGGCGGTGTCATGCCGCTCGACGAGATGACGCGTCGCAATCTCGAGTTGGTGGAGTCGCTGCGCGGTGGTGAGCTGGCGGGCACGTTGCTGTCGGTGCTCGATCGCACCACCACGCCTATGGGGCAGCGCATGCTGCGGCAGTGGCTGCTGGCGCCCTTGCTCGAGCGCGGCGCCATCGAGCTGCGTCTCGATGCGGTGACGGTGCTGGTGCGCGATCCGGTCGGGCGCGCCAGCCTGCGCGAGGCGCTTGATGGCGTGCGTGACGTGGAGCGACTGGCCAGCAAAGCGGCGGCCGGCCGGGCCACGCCACGTGAGTTGCGCGCCCTCGGTGATTCACTGGCGCGCCTGCCGCAGGTGGCCGATGCGGTGCGCGCCGTGCTGGCGCACGCCACCCAGGGCAATTCGAGCGGCGGGCTGCTGACCGCGATGCTCGATGATTGGGACGATGGCCGCGACTGCGCCGAACGGCTCACGACGATGCTGGTGGAACGGCCGCCGGTGCTGATCGGTGAAGAGGACACGATCGCGCCGGGCATGGATGCCGAGCTGGATGCGCTGCGCGCGTTGCGCGACGGGGGCAAGGATGCGATCGCGACGATCCAGTCGCAGGAGCGCACACGCACCGGTATCCACTCGCTCAAGGTGGGGTACAATCGCGTGTTCGGGTACTTCCTCGAGATCTCGAACGCCAACAAGCACCTGGTCCCCGACGATTATCAGCGACGTCAAACGCTGACGGGGGCCGAACGCTACGTGACGCCGGCACTCAAGGAGTACGAGGAGAAGGTGCTCAGCGCGGCCGATCGGATCGAGACGCGCGAGCGCGAACTGTTCGAGGTGTTGCGGCGCGATGCGGGCGCGGCGATTCGTCGGTGGCAGCAGGTGGCGCGTCGGGTGGCGACGATCGACGTGCTCACGGCCTTCGCTGACGTGGCGGAGCGCGAGCAGTACGCGCGTCCCGAGCTGCACGATGGCTTCGACATGGAGATCGTCGCGGGGCGTCATCCGGTGGTGGAGCGGATGATGGCGCGGGAGAAGTTCATCCCGAACGATCTCGTGCTCAGCGAGGACGGTCAGATGATCGTGCTGACCGGTCCGAACATGGCGGGCAAGAGTACGATCCTGCGCCAGGTCGGTTTGATACAACTCATGGCGCAGGTTGGCGCGTATGTACCGGCCCGTCGGGCTACGCTGCCGATCGTGGATCGCTTGTTCACGCGCGTGGGGGCCAGCGACAATCTGGTGCGTGGACAGTCGACGTTCATGGTGGAGATGAGCGAGACGAGCGCGATTCTCCACACGGCCACCAAGCGTTCGTTGGTGTTGCTCGATGAAATCGGTCGCGGCACGAGCACGTACGACGGCGTGTCGATCGCCTGGAGTGTGAGTGAGCACCTCCACGATGCGATCGGGTGCAAGACCGTGTTCGCGACGCACTATCACGAGCTCACGCAGCTCGCGAGCGAGCTGAGTGGCGTGCGCAATTTCACGGTGGCGGTGCGCGAAGTGGGCGATCAGGTGTTGTTCCTGCACCGCCTCATTCCCGGTGGTGCCGATCGGTCGTACGGCATCGAGGTGGGACGCCTGGCGGGATTGCCGGCCGCAGTGATCGCCCGCGCGAAGGAAGTGCTGGCGCTGCTCGAGGGGGAAGGCGAACAGATGGCGGCGCGACTGACGGCCGATGGTGTGCCGTCGTTGAAGGGCGTGCCGCGAAAGGGTCCGCGGATGAAGCATGCGGGCGCCCCGACGCCGCAGCTCGGTTTCTTCGGCGAGGCGCCCGCCGCGGCGCCTGCACCGGCGCCCGATCCGGCGTTGACCCGCCTGGCCGACGCCGTGGGCGCGCTCGAGCCCGATCAGATGACGCCGATGCAGGCCCTGACGGCGCTGGCCTCGCTCAAGCAGTCGCTTCGTGATTGACCTCATGCCACCGAGGAAGCCGACCAAGGCTGAGCTGGCCGCCGCCGTCCATCGGCTGGTGCCGGATCTGGTCGCGCCGGGGCTGCGGGTGTTGTTCTGCGGCATCAACCCGGGGCTCTACACGGCGGCGATCGGTCATCACTTCGGTCGGCCGGGCAATCGCTTCTGGCCGGCGCTGCACGGCGCCGGCTTCACGCCGCGTCTGTTCGCGCCGTGGGAGGAGCGGGCGCTGCTGCCGCTTGGCATCGGCATCACCAACATGGTGGAGCGCACGACCGCGACGGCGGCGGAGCTCAGTCCCGACGAGTACGTAACGGGCGGTCAGCGGCTGCGTCGGTTGGTGGAACAACAGCCGCCGCGCGTGGTGGCCTTTCTTGGCATCGGCGCGTATCGCACGGCCTTCGGGCGCCCCAAGGCCGTGCTGGGTTTGCAGGACGAGCGACTCGCCGACTCGGCATTATGGGTATTACCAAGTCCGAGCGGATTGAACGCCAATCACCAGCTGGCGGATCTCGTGGCATTGCTGCGGGCGCTGCGCGAGTGGGTGGATGGATAGCGCCGTCCTGTTTCCGTTGGTGTCCGTTCGTGTCGTTGGTATCCGCCTTTCTCACCCTGCTGCAACCCGACCGATGGCCATACTCTCCAGCATGCGACGTTCTCGCACGGCATCGGCCGTGATTCTGTTTGGCACGATCGCCTTCGTGTCCACTGCCGGCGCGTTCGGTGCGTGCGGTGGAGAGCGTGGCGAGGCCAGTGCGGCGACCGGCGACACGACCGGCACCGTGGCCGCCCGCACACCGACCTACAGCTTCGACGTCGTGCAGAGTTACCCGCACGATGCGAAGGCGTTTACGCAGGGGTTGGTGTGGCATGAGAACCGGCTGTTCGAGAGCACCGGTCAGGTCGGCACGTCGAATATTCGTGAAGTCGAACTCAACTCCGGTCGCGTGATCCGTCAGCAGGATCTCGAAGCACCGCACTTTGGGGAAGGCATCGTGCTGCTGGGTGAGACGTTGTTTCAGATCACGTGGACGAGCGGCAAGGCGTTCGCGTACGACTGGAAGACTTTTACGCGCACGGACCAGTTCACGTACGAAGGCGAAGGGTGGGGACTCACCACCGATGGTGCCGCCATCATCATGAGCAACGGCACGTCCTCGCTCGTGTGGCGCGATCCCGCCACGTTCGCCGTGCAGAAGAC
>CAMBRJ010000375.1 GCA_945870175.1 Gemmatimonas phototrophica | reverse complement strand
CGCCGTGTTGTAGCTCAGATTCGCCGAATCCTCGCCGACCTTCTTGATCGTGCGGTGCAGCTGACGCGCCACGTGCACATCGGTCGCCACATCGGTACGCGCATCACGCACCGACGCCCACAAGCGGTCGAGGAACCGGCGCACACCGCTGATGCCCTGATCCCGGAAGTCGCCGCCCTCTTCGTAGGGCCCGAGGAACATGAGGTACATACGGAACGCGTCGGCGCCCCACTCTTCCATGTACACATCGGGATTGATCACGTTGCCCTTCGACTTCGACATCTTCGCGCCTTCGCGGATGATCATGCCGTGTGCGCGGAAGCGCGTAAACGGCTCTTCGAAATCGATGTGCCCGGCGTCCTTCATGACCATGGTCACGAACCGCGAGTACAACAGGTGCACCACCGCATGCTCGTTGCCGCCGATATAGGAATCGACCGGCAACCAGCGCTTCGTGGTCTCGGCGTCGAACGCCACATCACTTCGCGTCGCGCTCGGATAGCGCAGGAAGTACCACGCGCTGTCGAGGAACGTGTCCGACACATCGGTTTCCCGACGGGCCGATGCGCCGCACGTGGGACATGGCACGCGGTACCACTCCTCATGGCGCGCCAGCGGCGAGACGCCGGAGTCGTCGGGCTTGAAGTCGGGGATGAACGGCAACTCCACCGGCAGCTGCGACTCGGGCACCGGAACCGTGCCGCACGCATCGCAGTAGATGATCGGGATCGGTGGTCCCCAGTAGCGCTGACGGGAAATGCACCAGTCGTGCAAGCGGAAGTTCACCACCTGCGAGCCATGTCCGCCGGCGGTGAGCCACTCGGTCACCGTGCGTTTCGCATCGGCCACCGCCTGTCCGTCAAACGCGCCTGAATTCACCAGGCGGCCCTGCGCATCGTCGGTATACGCCGACTCACCGAGCGGCGTGTCGGCGGCGTCATCGGGACCGGCCACCACACGCACGATGGGCAGGTTGAACCGCTGGGCAAATTCGAAGTCGCGCTCGTCATGTCCCGGTACGGCCATGATCGCACCGGTGCCGTACTGCATGAGCACGTAGTCGGCGATCCAGATCGGAATGTTCGCGCCGGTGGCGGGATTCACGGCGGAGCTGCCGGTGAACACACCCGTCTTCTCCTTGCTGCTCTTTCGCGCGATCAGGTCCTGCTTCTTGGTGGCGTCCTGATAGCCCTGCACGGCGTCGCGCTGCGCGTCGGTCGTGAGGGTGGCCACCAGCGGGTGCTCGGGCGCGAGCACGAGGTACGTGGCGCCGAAGATCGTATCGGGGCGCGTGGTGAACACCGTCACCGCGTCATTGTGCCCGCTTACGCGGAACGACAGCTCGGCGCCCTCAGAGCGGCCGATCCAGTTCTTCTGCGCGGACTTGGTGATCGGCGACCAATCGAGCCATTCGAGGTTGTTCAGCAGACGCTCGGCATACGCCGAGATACGGAAAAACCACTGCTCGAGGAAACGCTGCTCGACGGCGGTGCCGCACCGCTCACACAAGCCGCCTTCGACCTGCTCGTTGGCGAGCACCGTCATGTCGGTGGGGCACCAATTCACGGCCGCGGCCTTTTTGTACGCGAGGCCCTGCTTGTAGAGCTGCAGGAACACCCACTGCGTCCACTTGTAGTAGTCCGGGCTCGACGTGTCGACCTTCTGACGCCAATCGACCATCAACCCCGCGCGCTCGAGCTGCCGCTGAAAATTCGCGACATTCTTGGGCGTCAGCTCCATCGGGTGCGCGCCGACCTTGAGCGCGTAGTTCTCCGAGTGGATCCCGAACGCATCGTAGCCGAGTGGCTGGAACACATCATGTCCCAGCAGCCGGTGATAGCGGGCCGAAATATCACTGCCGGTGAACGCGAACAGGTTCCCCACGTGCAGCCCTTCAGCCGACGGATACGGGAACATCATCAGCGCATAGAACGGCCGCTCGGCGTTCTCGAGAGCGGCGTGGTTCGTGCCGCGTTCAGCCCATCGGGCGCGCCATTTGGGCTCGACCAGCGCGGGTGTGTAGGGGGTCGGGAGAGTGATGTCGGACATACCGCAACTTACTTCAACGGCGAACTCCCTAGGGAGCAGGAAGGAGGGTATCAGGGAAGAGGAGGCAGGTGAACCGCGCGCTGTTCCCCGGCTTCCTGCCCCCTGATACCCTCCCCCCTGCTTCCTAGGGAGTTGCTGTTAGATCCACCACCTACCGTCGGTATAGGTACGCCGCCTCCTCCAACCGCGCCCCCTTCTCATCGCACACCGCGAACTTCCCGCCCGAATACAGCGTGGCGCCGCCGAAGCGGCCGTCTTTCGTGAGCGCATAGAACTCCAGGTCGAACGTCGGGCGGCCATTGGGGCCCATCAGACGGGTTTCCGTCATCGCCACCACGCGCTCCAGGGTCTTGAGACAGGCCTCCCGCGGGCCGAGCCCCTGGCGCATGAACTCGACGATCAGGAACGAGGCGCAGGTCTTGATGTTCGCCTCGCCGCGCCCCGTGCTGCCGGCCGCGCCCACCAGGTTATCGCAGTACTGCCCGGCCCCGATCACGGGCGAATCGCCGATGCGGCCGGGCACTTTCCACGCCATGCCACTCGTCGTGGTCACCGAGCCGATGTCCCCCGCCCCGTTCACGGCGTTCATGTTGATCGTGCCGGTCGTGAACTTGATCTTGATGTCCTCGTCGTGATTGAGCCACGCGTCGTTGGCATTCAGGCGCGACTTCCAGCGCATCCAGTCCTGGCGCGACTGCTCGGTGAGCAGATTCTGCTCCTTGAAGCCCATGGCCTTGGCGAACTTCGTGGCGCCGGCACCCACCAGCATCACGTGGTCGGTGTAGTCCATGACCGCTTTGGCCACCAGCGACGGCGTGGCAATGCCTTCAATCGCCGCCACCGAGCCTGCCCGACGGGTCGGACCGTGCATGCAGGAGGCGTCGAGCTGCACGACCCCCTCCTCGTTCGGCAGACCACCCAGCCCCACCGACTGATCGGTCGGATCGAGCTCCACCAGATTCACACCGGCGATCGCTGCGTCGAGGGGGTCCTCGCCCGCCAGCATCTTGTCATAGGCGACCTTGACGCCCTTGATGCCGTTCGACGACGACACCACCAGCGGACGCCCGCGGAATTCCGGGATCGGGGTCGCCGGGCGAGCTGTCTGGCCCAAGGCCTGCCCGACGTCCTCGGGAAGACGGGGAACGAAGCCAGCGGCGGCCAGCGCGGTGGAGCGCTCGAGAAAGTCGCGACGGGTCAAGGGCACGTAGGGCTCCGGAACAGGGTCGGGTGACGACGTGGTACCACGAATGGTCTACTTCCAGTAAAACATACGATCTCTCGGCACGCGACTGGTGGCGAGAGGCCGGTTCGCTCGGCAGCTTCCGTGCAGCAGTTTCCATCCTTTACTCCCCCCCATGACTACTCCGGCCGAAATCGCCGATGCGCTGCGCGCGACCTCGTTCCTCGAGGGCTTCACCGACGCGCACCTGTGGAAGCTGTCGCGGCTCGTCACGCCGCTCACCCTCGTCCCTGACGACACCATTTTCAGCGAAGGCGAAGCCCGCCAGCGCTTTGCGATTCTGATCAGCGGCGCCGTGGCCATCGAAAAGTCGTCTGACGGCCGCACCACCCGCCTCGTCACGCTCGGCGCTGGTGAAGCGGTGGGCGAGGGATTGCTGCTAGACGACTCC